>JAOUJU010000171.1 GCA_029883045.1 Rhodospirillaceae bacterium | reverse complement strand
AGGCCGATGCTAAATAAAGATAGTTAAAAACCCGCGCCGTTTTTAATCTTTTTTCTAATCGGTTTATGTGCGCCAACATCATGCGCGGGTCATTCGGTCTGGAATACATCAAAACCCCCTTTTTTCAATAAGCGGCGGATATAGTCGGCCTCGACGCCGCACATTTCCGCGTGGAACATCGGCCCGCGCAGATAACGCAACGCCGAACGCCGCCAGTAGGCCGCAACGCTATTTTTATGTTTTGCACCTCGGAAATTTTTATACTCGGGCTGAATACCATCTTTTACACATTGAGAAATGACGGCAAAATAAAGCACCCCCTCGGGCGTGTCCGGGAACGCGTTCGCCACCATCAACAACGCATCCCCGAGCATTGTCCCGGCCTTTAGGTTATGCAACGCTGAAAAATTCCATAAATTCGGCAACAGGATAAACCAACGGCCCCGGGGTCGACCCGCGCACCGGGCGGCAAACAATATCGGCCCCACTATTAGCCATTGGTATTAATTGCCGACCGCTCTCAATATGGCGATATAATTCGCCCAACATCGGCCGCCCGATTTCATGCTGCACTTTAATGGCCGCGCTCATTCGCTCGCCGCCTTGTCGTTAATGTTTATAAATTTATCTCTTATAATTTCTTTTGTGGTCATGGTCGGCGGCAATTCAGCACCGACCCCCATAATTTCAACCAGAATAAAACCGAACCCGATTGACTTAATTTGTACTAGATAACCTTGATTTTTGGAACGCCAAATAGAATTTACAAATACTTTTTTGAGTGACATTTTCTAACCTCCACAAGTTAATTAACCCTCCCCCAAGGTTCCCCGGGAGATTTCCCGGGGATTGTTTTCTCGTGGAGGAGGAAACTCATTGCCCAACATCTTGTGCCTACTGAATAAGAGAACACTAATTACCGAACAACTGGGGAAAAGAGACTAGACCACGCCCCGGGGACGTGTCAATGCCCCTGTGAACGTTTACACGTGGAAAACGTCAACTATACTGTGTATATGAGTTAATCGTGGAGGTTCTCAAAATGAATACTATAGAAACGTTAAACGCCCTGAGCGCAAAGCATAGCAACTGCTCTGATTATAGACTTGCTAAAATCCTTAATTGTTCGCGTCAAACGGTGTCTATGTGGCGTACCGCGCATAGAACAATGGACGATAACTATCGAATAATGGCCGCCAAACTGCTAAACCATGACCCGGCCATTCATCTAATGTATGGCGAATTAGAGCGCGCAAAATGCAACGACTTAAAACACGCGTGGCAATCCGCAATCAAACGACTAACCGCAACGGCCGCCGCTTTTATTCTAGGCTTATCGCTATTTTTGGCCCCGGCTCAACCCGCCACCGCGTCGCCTTTTTTTGTAACCAATAATATACATTATGCGCAGTTATATAGTTATTTTGTCGGAGCTTTGCACAGGTTTTTTGTTATTATGCGCCCGCTTTTAACAATAATAAAAAAAAGGACTTGTTATGACAATTAGTAATATTGCCCGACTTGGGCCAGATATTGACATAAAAATTTTATGTTTATATCGAAAAAACTTTGTCGCAGAGACTTGCGGCGTCACTATCGGGCAGGTTCGACGATGGCTAAAGTCTGGAAATTTTCCAGATTATGCACAGAAATTGATTGCTTTAGAGGCGGGTTATTTTCCGTGGCCCGAGTTTAGCGGCTGGCAGGTCGCTAACGGGCTTTTGTTCTCGCCCAACTTAAAATATGGTTTTGCCCCCGGCGACATTGAGGCCATCCATTATTTAAAAAAGCGATTAGCCCTGTTAGAGCGTGAAAATGCGGCCCCGGCTCAATATCTAATGGATATCTGATAAAGCGGCTTAATTTAACGCGTTTTAAGGCCCGTTTTGACCGCCCGCCATAGTAAGGCATAGGTCTAAACGGGCTTTTTTAATTGTCCCGGGCTTAATTCAGCGACGCCCGCTTTTTAAGATTAATATATACCCGGTCGCCAAAGAGAAAAAAGAACGCGCTTTGCGCTAACTCGGCGGCCAATAAGATAAGCGGCTCGTTATTGCCTTGCGCCGTGACATAGACCCACGTCAACAACACGACAAACACCGCAATATACCTTGATGATTCCCTTAAATTAATCACCCACTTTGAGGCGTTGCCGCTTGGGGCGTCGAGTTTGGTCAATGCCTCGAGGCGGCGAATATCCGCGTCAACCAGTTTTATTGCCTCGTCGACGTTTTGCGGCTTGCCCCCGGCTGACCCGGTAAACTTGGCCACCAGACCGCGCACCGCGTCACCGACGGCGGGCAGTAAGGCCGGGATTAATGTCGTGGCTAAAATTGACATCAATCGAACACCTTTTGCGCGATATCTTGTAACTTAATCACCACGCCATCAATGCGGGCGTGCGCTAGGTCTATGTCGCGGCGGATATATTTCAACTCTGTTTTTACCACGCCATAAATGACCAACCCATTAAAAAAAGCGGTTAACACGATAACGGCCAAACCAATTAATGATTCATAACCCGGTGACATATTAACCCCGTTTTTTGCTTATGCGTTTTTTTGACGCCTTTTTTTTGCTTTTCGCTGCACTCTCCCGGCTTTTTTTATTTTTTTCCGCCAGGCTAACTTTGTTTTTTATGCGTCGCATGATTGCTTGATTCATCGCTCTAATTTCCTTTTATAAAATTAAACTAAAATTCCGGTTACGCCGTCAATCGTCGCCGGGCGTCCAAAATGGTCGGCCTTTAAACCCGGCACGCTAAATCCAAATGTTTGCAGGGATTCCGCTTGCGCTTCGCTCATTCTTTTTTTTTGATACCAATAAACGCCACCGACGGCGACCAGTATTAACCACATATTTTTATTTTTCATTTCATCTTGCCCTATAAAACGCGACTTGAACGGCGCGAATATAATTTGCCGTAGTATGCCTCGGGGCCTGTTAATGCCTCGGTCACAGTGTCGTTTTCCTCGCCGCGTGGCGATTCACTCAGCGACCCGGAAAACGTCACGGCGTCGCTTGTTTTACTTCTAAAGATTAGAAACAACCCGGCCGCGCCCGCTACTAGATACATCATTTTTTTACTCATTACCCTTTACTCCCGTTTCCGTATTTTCTATAGGCCGCGTCAACGTCGCCGCCGTACTGTTTAAAATAATTTATAATTCCGTCAACATAATATTGATTACTGAACGGGCCGTTTGCGGGTTCGTTGCGTTGCGACCAGTTATTGTAAATCGCAATCCCCCGATAAAGCCCGTAGGTTTCCATATTCCATTTAAGAATTTGCGCGCCATAATAAATATTTTTATCCGGGTCAAATAACGTATTGACGCCGCCGAGCGGGTACGCGCCCGACCAGCCGATTATATTTAATCTGTTTGGGGTTAGTATCTGCATTAACCCGCGCGATGCTTGGCCGCCCTCGCCGTCGTTTTCCTCATTCAAGGCCAACGGGTTTAAACTACTTTCACGCATGGCCACCGCTTTTAATAATTGCCACGGAATACCGAACGCGCCGCCATGCTTTTGAAAGAGTAAATCTAAATTGTTGTTGGTTGCATTTTCCACGCTGTAGGCCCTCACCGCATTAATAATAGATTGATTGTCCCCGGGAACGCTTTCGGCTGGCGTGTACGTCACCACCGGGGCTGGGTTTGGGGTCACGCTTGGGCTATAGAACACCCGGCCCGGCGTCGAACTGGTCGCCGCTTTACGCGGATAAACCAACCAACCCAACAGGGCGACCAACGGAATTAATACAATTTCCATTTTCATTATTTATTTAATAACTCAACAGAATCGGGCGTTAATTCATAACCCGCGTCGACAAAGGCTTGATGAATATCCCCCGGATCGATGTTTGGGTATTGCGTTTTGATGGCCGTTATAACGTCGTTTATTGGCACGTCGTTTTTACCTGTTAAATAAGCTTCTAGCTTATTTTTATACGTTAATCGCTGGTCTGAAATCGCGGCGGTTTCTTTTAGTAATTGCATTTTAGTATTCGCTCCATTCAAAATCGGCAGTAATAAATTGATTGACTGAATTACAGGCCACCAAACACCCCTCACCCTCGCCTAAAATTAACGGACTTGTTTCAATCATCTGCATTGGCATATAAACACCGTTCACCACCTTATAGCTTATATATGTGAGACTTAGAAAAGCTGACAAGGCCTCATAGTTTAATTCTGCCAACGCATCGGCCCCGCCATTTAATTTATTGCGGCCCTGTTGTGTCGATGTATTCGCTAAGGCCGTATTGTATTGATGCAAACTTGCGGCGATTCCTGCCACATTGCACGATACTATTATCGAATTAACCGCGACGGTCACACCGCTTGCGGCCGGGTTTATTAACTGTATGCAACCATATTTCGACGCGGTCGCCGCTTGCGCCCCATGCAAACCAAATTCTTGAGCGGCGGCAGATTTAGCGCGCAACAAATCCGCGCCGCTTGATACGTTTACATTAACAGGCGTGCTTGAGTCTATTGACACCGTACCGACTAAACTTGACGCGTCAAAATCACCGACGCCGATTAATAGTGTTACGGTCAACGGA
>JAOUJU010000170.1 GCA_029883045.1 Rhodospirillaceae bacterium | reverse complement strand
TAGTTCTTCTTTCTGACGGTATTAATTCAACATTTCGTACCGCCAATGAAGAACACTTTGGAACCCACATGGATTGGCGGTCAAATTATTTTATCTGGCTAGGCTCAACCCAATCGCTTGACGCGTTTAAATATTTTTTCCGTGAAACCGAACATGGTGTGGTTGTTTCACATTCTTATCAATATGAAAAAGATAGCTCTACCTGGGTTGTTGAAATGGAAGAAAGCACATGGAAGGGCCTGCAATTTGAAGGCCTGGATCATGATGGTGCCATGCGCAAGCTAGAGGGAATTTTTGCCAAAGAATTAGGCGATCATAAATTTGTGGCAGATAGATTATTCTGGCGCCAGTTCCCAATAATAACCAACAAAACATGGGTTAAGGGAAACCGTGTTTTGCTGGGTGATGCAAAATTAAGTGCGCACTATTCAATTGGTTCTGGAACAAAGCTGGCCATGGAAGATGCCATTGCATTGTTTGATGCAATAAAAGAAACAAAAACCATAAACGATGCGCTTAAGCAATATGACACCATATATCGCTCTAATGCTGAAAAAATTCAGCACGCGGCTAACGTGTCGTTAGAATGGTTTGAACACATGAACATGCATTGGAAACTTCCGCGCCAAGCATTTGCTTTTTCATGCATGTCCAGGTCCAAGCAAGTAACCTATGATAATTTGCGTCTAAGGGATGATGCGGTTGTTCCGCGTTACGAAGAATGGTTTGCGGATTATCTTGGTAATAACGGCTACGATAATGTCAGGGTTCTCCCGCCATTATTTCAACCATTTAAAATTGCCGGAAAAAAATTGGCGAATAGAATGGTTTTTGCCCCTATTTCTCAATATCGGGCAAAGAACGGCGTGGTGAACGAATGGCACTTTAGCCATTATAGCCAACGTGCGCTTGGCGGCGCATCCTTGGTGATGACTGAAATGGTGGCTCCATCAATGGATGGGCGTTTTACCGAAGGATGCCCAGTCATTGAAACCAAAGAACAGGCCGATTCATGGAAGTCCACAATTGATTTTATCCACCAAGAAACGGATTCACTAATTGGCATACAAATTGGCCATGCCGGAAGGCGTGGCGCATGCGTAAATGCTGATTGTGGCTCCAGCATTCCAATGAATAACAAAGATGCTTGGCCGCTTATATCCGCATCAGAAATGGCGTGGAACGACAAGTCACAAATGCCGCGCGCCATGACGGTTGAAGATATGGCCAAAGCTAAATCCGATTTCAAGCAAGCAACAAAACGTGCGCTTGATGCCGGGTTTGATTGGCTGGAAATAAACGCAGGCCATGGAACACTATTGGCGTCATTTATTTCACCGCTTACAAACCTTCGCAAAGACGCCTATGGCGGAAGCATTGGTGAGCGCATGAAATTTCCGCTCGAAGTGTTACAAGAAGTTCGTGAAGTCTGGCCGACAAGCAAGCCACTTTCTGTTTGCATTACCGCATGTGATTGGGCAGAAGGCGGAATTACAAAAGATGAAGCTGCAATTTTGGCCATCGCCTTAAAAAGTTTGGGTGTTGATTTGATTTCGGTTTCTACCGGGGAAACGGTTTCGTATGAAAAGCCGGTATACGGACGAATGTATCAGGCACAATATTCCGACCTGATAAGAAATTCTGCAAATATTCCAACGCTTACAACCGGAAACATAACCACACCCGATCAGGGAAGCACCCTTATTGCGTCAATGCGCTCTGACTTGGTGGGTTTTGGTCGCCCGTTGTTGGTGAATCCATACTTGCCGATGCAAGCAGCCGCCACGTATGGCGTAAACACTGTTCGTTGGCCCGAACCATACACGCCCGCACGCCAGCAGGCAGAAATTGGCCTAAAGCGCCAATGGGAAGATGTGGTGGATATGCGCGTAAGGCTTAAGCCCAAATCCCATGCTTTGGGTGCATAGCAATATAGCTATTTAAGGTCTAAGATCTCCCAATCTTGACCCATAGAAGGGGCGGTTCCAGAAATGGCATCGCCCTTTTTATTTAATATGTATATACATATAATAATTATAAAATTACCCATAGGTAAAAACCCGAAAAATGTGGATTTTTTCCTATTTTTCAGCTACTTTTTTAAAATAATGACAAAAATCAAACAATTTGCATTTGCATATAATACCCTATTTTGCTATTTTAAAAAAATGCAAGGGGATACGCACCGGGGGGTGCGTTTCAACAATAAAAACACTCGGCCCCTTTTAATTAATCAATGGCTAAATGATGGAGGCTTTCGTGAGCGCACAACAGACTTTGCAAGATTTAGGTGCCGGACTTTTAAACGGTTCGGTAAAAGTAGTGGATTTGGCGGCACCGCTTGGCCCCGATACACCGCTTTTGAAATTGCCGCCTGAAATCGGCGTAAACACACCGGAAATAGAAATACACAACATTTCAAACTATGATGACAATGGCCCGTTCTGGAGCTGGAACTGGTTAAAGCTGGGTGAACATTCCGGAACCCACTTTGACGCACCGCGCCATTGGGCATCGGGCAAAGATTACAAAGACGGAACCACCGATACTATTCCGGTGCAAAATCTGGTTGGCCCGCTTTGCGTTATTGATTGCTCTAAAGAAGTTGCCGAAGACCCAGATTTTCTTTTGACCGAAGCTGGCGTCAAGGCATGGGAAGCAGAGCACGGTGAAATCAAAGAAGGATCATGGGTTGTTATGCGTTCGGATTGGTATAAACGCAATAACGACAAGGACGCATTCCTTAATGTTGATGAAAACGGCCCACATTCACCCGGGCCCGATGCTGACTGTATTCGCTATTTGCTAAGCAAGGGCATAATGGGTTGGGGCAACGAAGGTATCGGAACCGATGCTGGCAGTGCTGGCGGAATGGAACCGCCGTTCCCCGCACATTATCTGCTACACGAAGCAAATCGTTACGGCTTGGCTAGTCTTTGCAATCTTGATCAGGTTCCGGCGACTGGCGCAATTATTGTTGTTCCGCCGCTAAAAATCGTAAACGGCACCGGTAGCCCGACTAGGGTAATGGCGTTGGTGCCAGCTTAATAAAAAATAGGGTAAGGTGTATTATGCTCCTTACCCTATATTTTTTGCTGTGATTTTGGGTGTCGCATGAAAACTTTTGATAACATAATTATTGGCAGCGGTATAAACGGGCTTGTTGCCGCCTCGGTTCTTGCTAAAAAAGGCAGGAAAGTTCTACTGCTTGAAAGAAATGAACAAATTGGTGGATGCATTCGTAGCGACGAAGCGACCGAACCCGGCTTTGTTCATGACGTTATGGCGACAACCTTTGTTTTATTTATTACCTCACCCGCATATGCGGTCCTTGCCGATGATTTGCACGCAAGGGGCCTAGAATTTTGTCAGCCGGAATTTCCCTCAGGCGTTTTGATGGACGATGGCAGAAGTTGTGTGATTTCAATGAACGCAGATGATAATCGCGCACGCCTCAATGCCCTTAGCCCCGGCGATGGCGATAGAATGCGTGAAAATGTTGGTGAAATTGGCGCAAATGCAGAACTAATTTTTGCCCTTTTAGGAAGCGAATTGTGGAGCCTTGCCACCGCTAAGCTTTTGGCTAAGGCGGCATGGAAAATGGGCCCGCACGCACTGACAAGATTTTTTGGCCGTGGTCTTGATACCGCTCGAAGATGGCTTGAAACAGAATACAAATCAGAAGTTTCCCAGGCACTATGGGCACCATGGGTTTTGCATACCGGCCTTGGACCTGAAAGCACCTATTCCGGACAGATGGGAAGGGTTATTGCTTTTGCCCTCGAAGCCGCCGGTGCGCCAATAGTAAAGGGTGGGGCAAAAAATATTTTAACTGCGTTTGAAAAATTGATCACCGATTTTGGTGGCGAAATCAGAACAGGCGCAGACGTTGAGCGTATAATTGTTAAAAACGCCAAAGCCATTGGTGTCCGCCTTTCCGATGGAGAAGAAATTGGCGTTAGCAGGTCTGTTATAGCATCTGTTGCACCGAAAGCGCTTTATCAGAACTTGCTTGCTGGTTCAGGTATTGATAGCACCGTGGTTGAAGAAGCAAAATCATATCGTTATGGCAAGGGCGATATGCAAATACATTATTCCCTTCATGGCAAGCCACAATGGGCTAACGAAGAATTATCAAAAGTTGCACTTTTGCATTTGAGTGACGGAATCGATTCCGTTTCAAAAGCATCAAATGAAGCCGAGCGCGGAATGATACCTGAAAACCCAACCGTTTGCGTTGGCCAGCCAACATCATTTGACCCAAGCCGTTGCCCGGAAGGAAAATCAATTTTGTGGTTACAACTGCCAGAGGTTCCGCGCCACGTAAAAGGCGACGCTGCTGGCAAGATCAATATTCCTGCTGATGGAAAATGGACCTCTGAATTAAAAGAAGCCTATGCCGATCGCATCGAAGCAAGGCTTAGAAAGCATATAAAGAATTTTGATGAAATAAAGGGTGTAAGAACATCATATTCGCCGGGCGATCTTGAAGCCATGAACGTTAATTTAGTTGGTGGTGATCCTTACGGTGGATATTGCGGGATAGATCAGTTTTTTGTTTGGCGGCCATTAGG
>JAOUJU010000169.1 GCA_029883045.1 Rhodospirillaceae bacterium | reverse complement strand
CCCGGGCATTAAAAAACCAAGCGACGTTCTTGGGATTGGCGATGTTGTTCTTGTCGAGGCGGATGGCGATGATGATGTATTAAATAAAGAAAATATTTTTGCCTTACGTCAGATCCCTGAAATTGAAGGATCGCTTGTTGCGCTTGACCCGCATACCGGGCGCGTTTTGGCAATGGTTGGTGGATTTGATTATAATAAAAGCCAGTTTAACCGTGCGACACAGGCAAAAAGACAGCCCGGATCCGCATTTAAACCGTTTGTATATTTAGCCGCACTTGATTCTGGATTTACCCCATCAACCCTTATTTTGGATGCGCCCTTTGTAATTGACCAAGGGCCAGGCTTGCCAAAGTGGCGCCCGGCTAACTACACCAAACAATTTTACGGGCCATCAACCATGCGTTTGGGAATTGAAAAATCCCGCAACCTGATGACGGTGCGTCTGGCGGAAACCGTTGGCATGGAAAAAATTGTTGAATACGCAGAAACTTTTGGCATTGCCAAAGATTTACCACCACAGCTTTCCATGGCTTTGGGGGCAGGTGAAACAACATTGCTTGATCTTACGAATGCTTATGCAATGTTAGTAAATGGCGGAAAAAGATTAGCACCAACCTTTATTGACCGCATTCAGAACCGTGATGGGATTACCATATTTCGCCACGATGCGCGCGAATGTGTTGAGTGTTTAGCATCTTCATGGACTGGCCAAAATGTTCCACAAATTGCCGACAACCGCGAACTAATTACTGACCCAACAAGCGCATATCAGATGGTTTCAATGCTTGAGGGCGTTGTTCAGCGCGGCACCGGAAGATCAATACGGGCAGTAGGAAAACCGCTAGCCGGAAAAACTGGAACCACAAATGATGCTAATGACGCGTGGTTTTTAGGGTTTTCAGCTGATCTTGCGCTTGGGGTGTTTACCGGTTTTGACGAACCGCGTTCGCTTGGAACAAACGAGCAGGGCGCATCGGTTGCTGCACCTATTTTTAGGGATTTTATGAAGGAAGCTTTGAAAAACTCTCCGGAAACACCGTTTCGTATACCACCTGGAATTCGTATGGTGCGAGTTAACCCAACAACCGGCCTTCCGGCATTACCGGGAGAGAAAAAAGTAATATGGGAAGCCTTTAAAAATGGGACTATCCCAACCGAGCAATCGCATGTTCTTGGCCTATCAGAGGACAAGGCCGGAAACCCCACAGCCGGAACAGGCGGTCTTTATTGACCGCTTGCCTAAGATGGACGGTTGAGGTTAAAAACCTTGCACCAATACAAAATTATAAAATCTACCCTTAAAGGGATAAATTAAACCATGCGTGCCGAAGTTGAAGCAAATACCCAAGCCATCAAACAGTCGTTGGAACTGTTGAGGAGGCATCTTTGACTACGACAATGCCCGCTTGCGCCTTGATGAGCTGAACTCGCTCGCCGAAGACCCAAACCTGTGGAATGATTCTGATAAAGCGCAATCTTTGATGCGTGAACGAACCAGCTTGGATGAACAGATAAAAGAAATTGATGATCTTGCATCTGAGCTTGCTGATAATATCGAATTGATAGAAATGGGCGAGCTTGAGGGTGACGAAGGAATAATTACAGATGCCGAGGCTGCCATTGCAAGCGCAAAAGCTAAAGCACAAAAAGCCGAATTAAAAACTCTTCTTTCCGGTGAGGCTGATAAAAATAATTGTTTTCTTGAAGTTCACGCTGGCGCTGGCGGAACCGAAGCCCAAGATTGGGCAGAAATGCTTATGCGTATGTATGTGCGCTGGGCCGAAGCGCACGGTTACAAGGCCGAATGGTTAGAAGAAAGTGCTGGCGAAGAAGCGGGTATAAAATCTGCTACTTTAAAAATATCAGGTGAAAATGCCTATGGTTGGCTAAAAACCGAAAGCGGAGTTCATCGTCTGGTGCGCATTTCGCCATATGATTCATCTGCCCGCAGACACACTAGCTTTACTTCTGTTTGGGTGTATCCAGAAATTGACGATAATATTGAAATTGAAATAATTGATAAAGATTTGCGCATTGATACCTACCGGGCATCAGGCGCCGGCGGGCAACATATTAACAAAACCGATAGTGCAATCCGCATTACTCACTTGCCAACAGGCATAGTGGTACAATGCCAAAGCGATCGCTCACAACACAAAAACCGCGCATCCGCAATGAGCATGATGAAGGCACGACTTTACGAAGCTGAATTGCAAAAACGCGAAGCAGCATCGCAGGCCGAACACGATGCCAAGACCGATATAGGTTGGGGCCATCAGATACGTTCATATGTATTGCAGCCGTACCAAATGGTAAAAGACACCCGCACCAATGTTGAAACGTCGAATACATCAGCAGTCCTTGATGGTGATCTTGACCAATTCATGGAGGCCGCGTTAGCGCAGCGGGTAAAGGGTAATGCGGATTAGGTTATATGGCTAATGCTAGCGAACCAATATTTCTTTGAATAATACGGTTATGGCTTTTTCCGGTATCATGGCGTGGTTGACAACTTCTAACAGGTCTTCGCGAAGTTTTTTTGTTCCTTCTTGTCCCGATAATTCTTCAACCGTTCGATCCCGTAGGAATGTTTGCACCGCATCCAAGATTTTAGCTTCTTCAGAAACAAGCTTGGCTTCACCTGCTTCGCCGTAAACCTCAACCGTCATGACCAAGCGAATAAATGGTCTTTTGCGTTTTGCGCTTGGTTTTAGATCCACGGTAATTACCGCCATGTCGTGAAATCTAGAAAGTTCAGGCAGTTCAAGTTCGGCCCGCGGGGTTGCGGAAAAAGAATTTACAATTACCTTTCCGAAGCCAGAATAATAAATTCCCGCACTACCACCAATCACCACAATCGCACCAAGGCCAGCCAATATAAATTTTAATTGTTTGCGCAATATTGCTACAGGGCCGGCAAATTTTCCGGGATCCATATCGCCATCACCGTCTTCAATGCCTAGCGCACTAGATTCGTCCAAAGCGCCATCGCTTGGTGCTGGGTTATCCGATTTTTCGTCCGGGTTTTCAGGGGCTTTTTCTTGTTCTTCGCTCATTATTTGTATCCGTAAAGCATCTGTGCGGGCTATAAACTAAACACAATTTGTAAATTTATGATACTTGGTCGTAATAACCAATGTCCATTCCTGCTTTGGAGCGTAAATCATGGGCAAACGGTGGTTTTAAATCGCCTCTGAATCTGCTTTTTAGTAAACCGTGAAAATGTGGCATGGGATCAAGCCCGCGTATCTTGCATATATGTTCAAACCACCTAACGCCTGCTGCTACGTGGGAAATTTCATCATCGGTAATTTGCTGCATTATTTCTGCAGTTTTTTTGTCACCACCTGAAATTAATTTCACTACTGTTTTTGGCGCTGTATCAAGGCCGCGGGCTTCAAGTATCATGGGCACTAATGCTAGACGGGCTAAAATATCATCAGCGCTTTTTATTGCAGCTTCCCACAGTCCATCGTGGGCGGGTAAATCACCGTAGTTCGCGCCCAAATCATTTAAGCGCGCTACAAGCATTTCAAAATGCCTGGCTTCGTCTTTGGCAACGCCAACCCAATCATTAAAAAAATCTTTTGGTGTTTCATCTGAAAATGAACCGCTGGAAAACCGTAAAATTATATCCCATGCCAGATCAATTGCGTTTAATTCAATGTGGGCAATTGCGTGTAGTAGGGCGATACGTCCATTTTTTCCGGTGGAGCGCCGGGGCATGTGTGACGGGCTTAAAAGCTCTGGCTTGGATGGGCGGGCAGGGCGTAAGGGCGACTTTTCTTTGCCGATAATTGATATTATTCCGCCTTCCCAATCGTTGGCGTAATTTATGCTCAGGCGGACTTTTTCCAATGGGTCGGCTTGTCCTAAAACATCCAAAGCAGCCTGACACAGTGTTGGGGGGTTGTTCATGGCTATGTTTTATATTTCCTTTAGCGCGGTTAAAACTTCTTCGGCGTGACCTTTTACCTTTACCGCATGCCAGATGTTGGCAATTTTTCCTTTTTCATCAATTAGGAATGTAGCGCGCTCAATTCCCATATATTCTCGGCCATAATTTTTTTTCTTTATCCATACGCCATAATCATTGCATAGCTTTCCATCTTCGTCAGATAACAGGTTAAAGTTGAACCCCTGTTTCGCTTTGAAATTTTTGTGCCGTTCGACGCTATCTTTTGATGCGCCCAGCACAACCCCGCCCGCGCGCTTGAATTTTGCATTAAGTTCTTTGAAATCCAAACCTTCTTGTGTGCATCCGGGGGTTGAATCTTTCGGGTAAAAATAAAGCACAACTTTTTTTCCCTTAAAGTCGGAAAGTTTTATTTTTTTATTATTATCGCACGGCAGGTTAAATGCCGGTGCCTTGTCACCAATTTTAAGCGTCATGGTAATACTCCGAATTATTTATTTAATTTGTTCTGGGGCAACGTGTTGGCGGGCGATATCAGCGGGTTTTGTGATTATCTCATTATATATTTGCACTACTGTATCAGCCGTTTTTTGCATTTTTTCTTCTAGCTCTGAAAGGGTTTTTACATTGGCAACTTGGCAAAAAATTTTGCTCAAGCTTTCCGGCAAGATAAAG
>JAOUJU010000168.1 GCA_029883045.1 Rhodospirillaceae bacterium | reverse complement strand
TCCTTGACGTTAAAAATATCGTTGTTAAGGCTTATTTTGCGTACTTCAATCGCGGAAATATCCAAAATGTCGTTGATCAATTTTAACAGGTGTTCACCTGAATCCTTGATATCGCCAAGGTATTCACTTTGTTTTTCCGGCGGCAAAATACCTGAACGCACACTGTCGGAAAAACCAATAATTGCGTTTAAGGGGGTTCTTAGTTCGTGGCTCATGTTGGCAAGAAAATCTGATTTTGCCCGGTTGGCTGTTTCAACTTCGTGGCGCAGGCGCCAAACCTCGCGCAGATTTTCATTGGCGCGAAAATTAACCGACAGCAAAACAAAAATCAGAACAAATGTCAGGCTACCCATTATCATTAAAATTTCATTTCCGGCCAACAGAAACTGCGCGCTCAATGGAAGGATAATGATGGTGATAAATATGGTTGCTGCCGGAAGATGGCTTTGCAGTGCTGCCTGCCCACCGGAAGCAACGCCCATTATTGCGGCAGAAAGAAAAAGTAAAAGCAACATATTATCAACAAGGAAAAAGCTCCACGCTGAATAACCCCAAACCGAAGCATCAAAAAATACATAAACGGTTATCAGGGCAAGCCACAGGCGTTGATTATTTTTGTGGGCATTCTTGCGCCACCAAATAATTAATACCAACCCGGAAAGATTGACCACTTGCGATACTATTGCCCAACCAAACAATTTTGCTGATGGAATGGTGTCGCGAAAAATATACAAAAACGCCAACACACATATTGCATTTGCAATCAGGTTAATCGGCAGCCTTTTGCTTAGCTGCTCGTTTTTTTCCTGAAGCAAAGATGCATTAAAATTATTGTTATTGGTAATTTGCTGAAACAACGAAAGCCCCCGAAACGTGCAAGCGAACAGACCGTTTAGTCGCCAACCTTTTCATGATCGCCACCCAATGGATTGGGGTAATCACCGGAAAGCTGCTTAATCGCTATTTGCATCTGACGGTCAAGCTCTTCGCGCAAATCATCTTCGCTTACCTTGGTTCCGCGTTCGGTAAAATCAGCCATAACTTTACGGATAACGTCCTCATCGCCCGGTTCATCCAAATCGGCAATAACAACAGTTTTAGCATACGCATCGGCATCGGCACCGCTGATGCCCATTTTTTCTGCCGCCCAAAGACCGACTAGTTTGTTACGGCGAGAGGTTGCCTTAAACTTGAGCTCATCATCGAGCTTTTGCTTGGCTTCGAAGCTTTTTTCACGTTCGCTAAATTTATCGGACATATCTACGGTTAATCCCTGTATTTACGATATTGATATATAGACTTTGATACATTTTCTCACGGGCAGGAAGAAAATGCCATCCCCATTACCTGAATAAAAGGGTTATCTTGTTAAATACTAGCTTTTGGAAACAGACCGTATGTGTACCCTTGTAATATTGCGTCGCCCCACCCACCAATGGCCGCTATTAATAGCTGCCAACCGCGATGAATTGGTTGATAGGCCATGGGCCGAGCCCGCGCGCCATTGGCCTGAACGGCCGCAAACCATTGGCGGGCTTGATAAAACAGGCGGCGGCAGTTGGTTGGGAATGAACGATTATGGCCTGATAGCAGGCGTATTAAACCGCCCCGGCACGCTGGGGCCCGTGGCGGATAAACGAACCCGGGGTGAATTAGTACTAGAGGCCCTAGACCACGCAGATGCCACCACAGCCGCAGACGCCCTTTGTGATATAAACCCCGGGGCTTATCGTGCGTTTAATCTAGTAATAGCAGACAGGTTTAATGCTTTTTGGTTATGCCTTAAGGATGGGGGAAAATCGGTAAATAAAGCCCCCATCGCCGAAGGCGTTTCCATGATTACCGCCCATGACCTAAACGACACCGCATCACCACGCATTGCCCATTATCTGCCCCTTTTCGATAACGCAACCCCGCCCGAGCCCGACGCAGGTGATTGGACCGAATGGCAAGATATTATGGCCAGCAGCAAAAGCCCTAGCAAAAGACCCGAAGACGCCATCAATATAGAAGAAATAGATATCCCCGGAGTTGGTAGATTCGCAACAAAATCATCGTCCCTTATGGCAATTTCTAACCCCAAAGCGGCCATGGAAAGGTTATCCAGTATTTGGCTTTTTAATCATCATCAGGCGGGAATCGGCAGTTGGCGGGCGATTGACACGGGCCCGGCTTAAATAACATTATTAGCCCTAGCTTGAGCGTTGTTTTGGGTTCGTTGAAATGCTATACGCTTGCCATCTGACATAGGGCTTCTCAGGTGGGGGGCCTTTACCCCCCTTAAAGGATTAAGGTTCATGGCCAAACGCAGACAGCTTTACGAAGGCAAAGCCAAGGTTCTTTTCGAAGGTCCTGAGCCGGGAACGTTAGTCCAATACTTCAAGGACGATGCCACCGCCTTTAACAACAAAAAACAAGGCACCATCACCGGAAAAGGCGTGCTCAATAACCGCATATCAGAATATTTGATGTTGCGTCTGGCCGAAATTTCCATCCCCACCCATTTTGTTCGCCGCCTTAATATGCGCGAACAACTGGTGCGCGAAGTTGAAATTATTCCGATTGAGGTTGTTATCAGAAATATTGTCGCCGGATCGCTGGCCAAAAGATTTGATATGCCCGAAGGCGCACCCCTGCCGCGTTCGATAGTTGAATATTATTATAAATCTGATGCGCTGGATGATCCGATGGTTTCAGAAGAACACATCACCGCATTCGGTTGGGCCGGACCTGCTGATTTGGATGAAATTATGGCCATGTCGCTCAGGATTAATGATTTCCTGACCGGGCTTTTTCTTGGTATCGGCATTCGCCTAGTTGATTTCAAACTTGAATTCGGTCGCCTGTACGAAGATGACGAAATGCAAATTGTTTTGGCCGATGAAATCAGCCCAGATAATTGCCGTCTGTGGGATATTCATACAGACGAAAAATTAGATAAAGACCGTTTTCGTCGCGATCTTGGTGGGGTTGAAGAGGCCTACCAAGAAGTTGCCAAGCGCCTTGGCATTTTGCCTGAAAGCGGACCCGGCGATGTCCCCGGTTCCGATACGGTTCAATAAAAAATTTAAACGGGAATAAATAAAAGTGAAAGCCACCGTCCACGTTACCCTTAAAAATGGCGTTCTTGACCCGCAGGGAAAAGCGATTGAACACACCCTTTCGGGCCTTGGCTTCAAGGGCATTGGCGAGGTTCGCCAAGGAAAGTTTATTGAGCTAGATATAGCCGAAAAAGATTCCGCCAAAGCCCGCGAACAAGTTGACGCGATGTGCCGCGAGCTGCTGGCCAATACTGTTATTGAAAACTACACAATCGAAATAATTGAATAAACCTTCGTAAGCCCTTTTTAAAAGAGATAGCTCCTCATCCCATGAAAGCCTGCGTGATAGTTTTTCCCGCCTCCAACTGTGACCGCGATATGCAGGTTGCGTTGGAACGCTCCACCCAAAAACCAGTTGATATGGTTTGGCACCGCGAATCTGATTTATCCGGATATGATTTGGTAGCAGTACCAGGTGGGTTTTCTTACGGCGATTATTTGCGCTGCGGGGCAATGGCTGCGCGTTCACCCATTATGGCAGCAATAAAAAAACACGCCGATCGCGGTGGTTTGTTATTGGGTGTGTGCAACGGTTTTCAAATTTTGACCGAAGCGGGGCTTTTGCCCGGCGTGTTAATGCGCAATGCCAATTTAAAATTTGTTTGTAAGGACGTTGAATTAACGGTTGAACGGGGCGATAGCGCATTTACCGGTGGCTACACCAAGGGGCAAAAAATTACCATCCCGGTGGCGCACCATGACGGTAATTATTTTACCGACGATGAAACCTTAAAACGCATCGAAGGAAACGGCCAAGTGGCCTTTCGTTATGTTGATAACCCCAATGGATCACTTAATTCCATAGCAGGCGTTTACAATGAACGGGGAAATGTTTTGGGCCTGATGCCCCACCCCGAACGATTAGTTGATTCCCAGCTGGGTGGAACTGATGGTCAACCAATGTTTGATGCGCTAGCAAAAGGGGTATTTTAGATGAGCAAAATTACCCCTGAAATAGTGGCCGAACACGGCCTGTCCGAAGATGAATACAAACTGGTATTGGAAATAATGGGGCGCGAGCCCAACATTACTGAGCTTGGTATTTTTTCCGTTATGTGGTCGGAGCATTGCTCGTATAAATCATCAAAAAAATGGTTGAAAACCCTTCCGACCGAGGCGCCCTGGGTAATTTGTGGCCCCGGTGAAAACGCCGGCATCATTGATATTGGCGATGGCGATGCCGCCATTTTCAAAATGGAAAGCCACAACCACCCCAGTTACATCGAACCATACCAAGGGGCTGCCACCGGTGTTGGTGGCATTATGCGCGATGTTTTCACCATGGGGGCACGCCCCATTGCTAACCTTAATGCGCTGCGTTTTGGTCGGCCCGACCATCCAAAAACTAGGCATCTGGTAAATGGCGTGGTCGCAGGTATCGGCGGGTACGGCAACTGCATGGGTGTGCCAACCGTTGGCGGTGAATGTGAATTTAACAAAAGCTATGATGGCAACATTTTGGTTAACGCCATGACTGTTGGTTTAGCCAAAGCAAATAATATTTTTTATTCG
>JAOUJU010000167.1 GCA_029883045.1 Rhodospirillaceae bacterium | reverse complement strand
CAATGGGTAAAACAGACAGTACCTTAGCTATGTCAGGCCTCAAAGAGGTGCTGTTTGAGTTTCGCCAGGTAGGCTCCATTTTTCGTGTAACCGCCATAGACCCCAGAACAGGGATCGAGGTCATAATGGTTGCTGACCCCAGATATGGCGAAGATGCCATAAAGCGCCTAGCGACAAGGAAGTTAGCTTACGTTATTTCCAAGAAAAGGGGCGGTTTGCCTAGCAAAAACCCTAGAGGCGAGCTGATTTAAGCGCACAAAAACAGTTTTTTCTAGTTTTTACACCCCCTAGATAATGGTATATACCCTTTGGATTGTGCCTACTTGGCATTTGGATTCGAGATATGGTATCAAAAGCCTTCGCTAAAGATGGTTTTTTGGCGAGATAATAAATAATTTAATAACAATGCCTGACGGGGGAGGATTAGAAATAGATGTCAAACGACACAATAGCTATTGCCTGCGATCATGGCGGGTTGGGTCTTAAGCAGGAATTGTTAACCCATCTTGAAGCGGGCGGTTACAAGGTTCTTAATCTTGGAACCGACACTACTGATTCAGTTGATTATCCTGAATTTGGTTATGCCGTGGCCGAGGCAATAAAGGATGGCCGTGCTGGGCGTGGTGTCTTGATATGCGGTAGCGGCATCGGAATTTCAATTGCCGCCAACCGTTTTACCCATATTCGCGCAGCGCTTATCCATGACGTGACTAGTGCGCGCCTTTGTCGTGAACACAATGATGCTAACGTAATTTGTTTTGGCGGTCGCATGGTTGGTCCTGACCTTGCGGTTGATTGTTTAAAAACATTTCTTTCTACCGATTTTGAGGGCGGGCGCCACCAGCGCCGCGTTGATAAGCTAAGTAATCCGTAAAACTAATTATATGAAAGTTTGTTTTTATAAATTTTGAACAGGAAATAATCTTCAAATGAGTGCGTATTCCAGTAAGGCAATAGAAAGTTTTTTTACCGCACCGCTAAGCGATGTCGATCCCGACCTAAAGGCGGCCATCGATAAAGAGCTTGGTCGGCAAAAAAATGAAATTGAACTTATCGCATCTGAAAACATAGTTTCGCGTGCGGTGATGGAAGCGCAGGGGTCTGTTCTTACCAACAAATACGCTGAAGGGTATTCCGGCAGGCGCTATTATGGCGGCTGCGAATACGTCGACATTGCCGAAAATTTAGCTGTTGAACGTGCCAAAAAGATTTTTGGTGCTGGGTTTGTAAATGTGCAGCCCCATTCCGGTGCGCAGGCTAATGGTGCGGTGTTTATGGCATTGTTACAACCGGGTGATACCATCTTAGGAATGAGCCTTGCCGCTGGTGGTCACTTGACCCATGGTGCGCCGCCAGCACAATCTGGAAAATGGTTTAATGCTATTCAGTACGGTGTTCGTGAATCTGATTGCACCATTGATTTTGACGAAGTTGAAAAACTTGCGCGTGAACATAAGCCAAAATTGATTATCGCTGGTGGCTCTGCTTATCCGCGCCACATTGATTTTTCCCGTTTTCGCGCCATCGCCGATGAGGTCGGCGCTTATCTTATGGTTGATATGGCACACTTTGCCGGACTAGTTGCAACTGGTCTGCATCCAAGCCCTGTTCCTATTGCCGACATAACCACCACCACAACCCACAAAACATTGCGCGGTCCACGTGGCGGAATGGTGTTAACCAATAACGAAGATATAGCAAAGAAAATAAACTCGGCTGTTTTTCCTGGTCTTCAAGGTGGTCCGTTGATGCACGTTATTGCCGCCAAGGCAGTAGCCTTTGGTGAGGTGTTAACTCCAGAATTTAAAGAATACGGCGCACGCGTAATCAAAAACGCACAAACGTTGGCCGCTGAAATGGTTAATGGCGGGTATGCCATTACAACTGGCGGTACCGATACCCACCTAATGCTTGTTGACCTTAGGCCCAAGGGCGTAAAGGGCAATGCCGCGGAAAAATCTCTCGAACGCGCAGGCATAACTTGCAACAAAAATGGAATTCCATTTGATACCGAAAAACCTATGGTTACCTCAGGGGTGCGCTTTGGCACACCTGCTGCAACAACACGCGGTTTCGGCGAAGATGAATTTAAAACCGTTGGTAAACTTGTATGCGAAGTTCTTGATGGGCTAGCAGTTAACCCAGATGATAACAGTGCAGCCGAAAAATCTGTAGCCGCCAAGGTTGCGGACCTGCTTTCGCGTTTCCCAATTTATAAATAATAAATTTAATTAGATTTTTAGTTAAACATAAATACACAAGGAAGAAATCATACCATGCGTTGCCCATTTTGCGGAAATCACGACACCCAGGTAAAAGATTCAAGGCCGACGGAAGACAATTCCGCAATAAGGCGTAGGCGTTATTGTCCGGCATGTGAATCGCGCTTTACCACGTTTGAGCGTGTACAGTTGCGCGAATTGATCGTGATAAAAGGCAATGGAGACAAGGTTCCGTTCGATCGGGAAAAAGTAAAACTTTCAATGGATATTGCACTTCGCAAACGCCCAGTTGATCAAGACCGAATTGAACGCATTGTTAATTCCATTCAACGTCAGCTTGAAACATCGGGCGAAAACGAAATTCCGACCAAGGTAATTGGCGAAATGATAATGAACACCCTGCGTGAACTGGACCAAATCGCATATGTGCGCTTTGCCTCTGTTTACAAGGATTTTCACGAGGTCAGGGAATTTAACGAGTTTATCGGTAACCTTAGTGAAGACGATTGAACATTCCGCAACACAACAATCTGAAGCAACCGATATTCGCTTTATGCGAATTGCCATGGCGTTAGCTGAACGCGGGCTTGGTAATGTTTGGCCCAATCCAGCAGTCGGGTGTGTAATCATAAATAATGGGCATATTATTGGCAGAGGGTGGACCGGGCCCGGTGGTCGCCCCCACGCAGAAACCGAAGCCCTAAAACGCGCAGGTGACGCAGCCAAGGGCGCTACAGCCTACATTACATTAGAACCGTGCGCACATTTTGGTAAAACCCCACCGTGCGCCGATGCGCTTGTTAATGCGGGCATAAAGCGTGCGGTAATTGCTATAACCGATCCTGATCCCAGAACAGCTGGTCGTGGCATACAAAAACTGATTGATGCCGGCATCAGCGTTAGTGAGGGGATTTTAAAAACCGAGGCAGAAAATATTAATGCCGGTTTTTTTAGCTTAATAAAAAATAAAAAACCAATTTTCGCGCTTAAGATCGCCGCTTCAAGTGATGGCTGTATTGCCGCATCTGTGGGCACAAGAACCGATATTACGGGTAGCATTGCAAAAAACCTTGGCCATATGTTGCGCGCAAGCCACGATGTAGTGTTGTTTGGTATTGCTACGTTGTTAATCGACGACCCTGAATATACTTGCCGTTTGCCCGGCATGGAAAACCGCACCCCAATTCGCGCGCTACTTGATAGCAACCTTCGCATTCCGCTAGATGCGCGAATTTTAAAAACACTTGATAAAAACGAGCTTTGGATTTTTTGCTTGCCCGGGGCTGATGTGAAAAAACAATCCGCACTAGAAGACTTGGGGGCAAAGGTAATAATTGTTGAAAAACCGGGCGCTGACGCAAGGCCTGATCTTGACTGGATTGCATCATATCTTGGTGAAAGCGGTGTTTCTCGGGTATTGATTGAATCCGGTGGAAAGCTTAACCAGGCTTTCATGAAGGCCGGATTGGTAGATGACATTCACTGGTTTTCAAGCCCATCTAAACTTGGGCATGGGGCCATCCCGGCATTTGATGAAATCACCATAGCTAAAGATGTGTTAAATGGTAATATTCAGGGCTTTCAAATGACGGACAAGCGCGCCTGTGGGGATGATACCTACATGGCATTTAAAAAAATAAAAAAGGTTGAGGCTAATTAAACGGTGTTTACAGGAATAATAACCGATATAGGCAAGGTAAAATCAGTCAGTAAAAATGATGATGGTAAAACTATTGTTATTGAAACCGGGTTAAACCTTTCCAAAACAGCTATTGGTGCCTCAATTTCATGTAATGGGGCGTGCATGACCATTGTTGAAAAGGGTTAAGCTGAAAATGGTTCATGGTTTAAGGTAGATGTTTCGGGCGAAAGTTTGAGTAAAACAACTATTGGCGAATGGGCAGAGAATAAGAAAATAAATTTAGAGCCCGCCTTAAAAGTCGGCGATGAGCTAGGTGGGCATCTGGTTTCAGGTCATGTTGATGGCTTGGGTAGTGTGGCCGAAATTGAGACCATTGGTGAAAGCACACGGCTAGATATTGCCGTGGATGCTGATTTGGGGCGGTTTATTGCGCCCAAAGGCTCGGTTACCATCGATGGTGTGTCATTGACTGTAAATACCATCAAAGCCGATAAATCTGATAAAACAGGTAAAAACGGCCATATTTTCAGCCTTAATATAATTCCCCATACCGCGAAGGCAACCACCCTTGGAAAACTTTGCTGTGGCGGCAAGGTCAATGTGGAAATTGATACGTTAGCGCGTTATGTTGCCCGCCTGCTTGACAGCAAAGCCTGATAGTAAAGTAAAACAAGGATCATATAAATTGCCGTATCACGATAAGCTTTCATCAATCGAAGACATAATCGAAGACGCCAGAAATGGGCGCATGTTTGTTCT
>JAOUJU010000166.1 GCA_029883045.1 Rhodospirillaceae bacterium | reverse complement strand
GCCATTTAATTCAATCGGAATGCCGCCGCCCACCGTGGAAAAACGCCCCGCCGCCGAGGTGTGTATACCAAATGACAAATTACCCGGCTGACAGATATCATTATATGCTTGGGTGCTTTTGCGTGAAATTGCCGCAGTGTGGGCTTTGTCTTGGGCCAACGTCGTTGATAGCGGCTTGCCACCATCCATACGTTTAAAGGCAATCAGAAAACCCGATTCATCCGTAATGGCAATGCACATGGGCACGCTAATTTCTTGGGCTTTTTTTTCGGCCCCTTCGATTAGAATCATGGCGTCTTGGTACGACAGGCGTTCAATAGCAAGCAAATGTATTCTCCTACGGGGGATTGTTTTTAAAATTCGGCCTCGATGGCCTTGCCTTGTTTTTGCGCTAGTTTTGCCGCGGCTGATGCGACGGCAAGATCTTGCAATCCGACCCCGGTACCATCAAACAGGGTAATTTCATCGTCTGCGGTGCGCCCGGCATGTTTTTTGATAATCACATCGCCAAGGGGGGTGATGTCGCTTTCTTTAATCAAACCAGCAGCAATGGCGTGCTGGGTTTCACCAATGGTGATTGATTGCGCAACTTCATCAGTGAAAACAGTTGCCGCTACCATAAGGGCAGGGTCTAGTTCTTGTTTGCCGGCGGTGTCGGTTCCCATGCACGCGATGTGGGTGCCGGGTTTAACCCAGTCCTTCATCATCAGGGGTTCGTGGGCCGATGTAATAGAAACAATTACGTCTGCTTCGGCGCCTAATTGTTCTTGGCTTACGGCTTCAAATGACAGGCCAATTTCTTCGGCAACTTTGCCAAGGCCCGGCAACATGTCAGGATGGAAATTCCAAGCCACGACCTTTTCGAAATTTCGCTGTTCGGCGGCGGCACGTAACTGGAACCCAGCTTGATGCCCGGCACCAACCATACCCAAAACCTTGGAATCTTTGCGCGCTAGGTGGGCAATGGAAACTGCACTGGAAGCGGCTGTTCGTACCGCCGTCAGATAATTTCCGCCAACTACCGCTTCAAGCCTTCCGGTATCGGGGTCAAACAAAAGCACAGCAGACTGATGATTGGTTAGCCCCTTTGCCATATTGCCCGGCCAATAACCGCCTGACTTTACGCCCAACACCATACCGGCCTTATCAAAGCCAGATTTAAAGCCGTAAAGCGCATCGGCATGACCGATGGCTTCACGGATAACAGGGAAATTATATGCATCCCCACTAGACATGGCTGCAAAAACAGATTCAACCGCCTTAAAGGCATCACTGCGTCCGATAACTTCTTTGCAGGTTTCCTCAGAAACAATCAGCATACTTAAAACCCCTAACTAACTAAAATTAATATGCCAATCCACGTGCGGTTACTGGCCAAACGCTTTCTACCTTGCCGCCACGTACGCCGACATACCAGTCATGTACGTTGCAGGTTGGGTCGCAATGACCGGGTACAAGTTTAAGCTTTTCGTTGATTTTAAGAACACCTTTGGGATCGGATATCACACCGTGTTCATCAGAACATTTGATGTATTCGACATCGTCACGACCAAAAACAACTGGCAGGCCACTATCAACTGATTGCGCTTTTAATCCGGCATCGCAAATGGCTTTGTCGGCTTTGGCGTGGCTCATGACTGAGGTCAGCAGGAATAGTGCATTTTCCCATTCACCTTTATCAATGCGGTTGCCTTCTTTATCTAAAATACGGCCATAATCGGCGTCCATGAATGCGTATGAACCACACTGCAATTCATTGTAAACACCGGAAGTACCTTCAAAATAATAACTACCGGTACCGCCACCACCAACTATATCGCATTCCATGCCTTCGGCTTTAAGGCCGTCAACTGCGTCTTTGACCATGGCCACCGCAATATCAATTTTTGCTTTACGGTCTTCGTATTTGTCCATGTGCTGCATTGCGCCCTGATAGGCCTGAATACCAGAAAATTTAAGGTTTTCAGCTTTTTCTATGGCGCGTGCGATTTCAAGAACTTCGGCTGTGGTGGTTACACCGCAACGTCCGGCACCGCAGTCAATTTCGATCAGGCATTCAATAGTTGTGCCGTGTTTTTTTGCAGCCGCTGAAAGATCGGCAACATTGGTTACGTCATCAACACAAACGATGGTGCGTGCACCAAGTTTAGGTAGGCGGGCAAGACGGTCAATTTTGGCCGGGTCACGTACTTGGTTTGAAACCAAAACATCCTTGATGCCGCCACGGGCAAAGGCTTCGGCTTCGGATACTTTTTGGCAGCAAACGCCACATGAATCGCCAAGCTTTTCTTGCAACAAAGCAACATCAACTGATTTGTGCATTTTGCCGTGCACCCGGTGGCGTACGCCCATATCTTTGGCGAACTTGCCCATTTTTTTGATGTTGCGCTCTAGCGCATCTAAATCCAGAATCAAACAAGGGGTCTGGATATCAGCTTCGTTCATGCCGACACTGGCTGGAATATTGTAACCAACTTCGTAATCTTTAGCTTGGTTTGCTGGGCTCATGGTATTTTTCTCCGTTAATTAGTTTTTGTTCCAAGGAAGTTTGTCCAGATCGACATTACCGCCTGTGATGATTACACCGACGCGTTTGCCGGCAAAAATATCTTTGTTTTTTAGTATAATAGCAAGCGGAACAGCAGAAGATGGTTCCATAACTATTTTCATGCGTTTCCACATGAGTTTCATCGAATCGATTATCTCATCCTCGGTTGCGGTTAAGATATCTGTTACATAGTTAGAAACAAAATGCCATGTCAGTTCTTTTAATGGAACTTTTAATCCATCGGCTATGGTGTCGGGGGCATCATCGGCAATTATGTGCCCTGCCTTGAATGAACGACACGCATCATCAGCATTAAGTGGTTCTGCTGCATAAATTTTAGTTTGCGGTGCAATGTTTGACAGTGTCAGACAAGTGCCAGAAATCATGCCGCCCCCACCGATGGGTGCTACTACGGCGTCAAGATTTCCCAGATCCTCGATCATTTCTTTTGAGCAAGTCGCTTGACCCGCAATTACGCGGTGGTCGTTGTAGGGGTGAATAAAGTCAGCCCCGGTGCTGGCAACTACTTCGGCAAATACCGCTTCGCGTGAAGATGTTGATGGTTCGCATTCGACAATGGTTCCGCCATAGCCACGGACCGCGTCTTTTTTTGCTTGCGGGGCAGTGCTGGGCATTACAACTGTTGCTTTAATTCCACGCCGCCCGGCAGCATAGCTAAGCGATAGACCATGGTTGCCGGAACTGTGCGTAGCCACACCCTTTTTGGCTTGTTCATCATCTAGCCCGAATACCGCATTCGAAGCACCGCGTGCTTTAAAGACACCGGCTTTTTGAAAGTTTTCACACTTAAAGAACAATTGTGCACCAGTAAGATTATTAAAATATGTACTGGTTAGTATCGGTGTGCGGTGAACATAAGGCTTGATGCGCTCGTGGGCTGCCGTTACGTCGTCAAAAGTTGGGATATACATGTCAGAAGTCTGGTTCATATTATTTCTATTAACTCCCATTCAGCTTTGAACAGGTTCGCGCCTGTTGCATTCGCTAATATTCCAGCAATACTCCAGCGCTATAGAGGCATCTTATCTGAATTTAATCGGACATGAGATCCGCTCCAGATATCGCCCCAATTCACTAGAGTTATAGATTTTATTAGAGCCACAAATCGGCTTTTGTAAATATGACCATATAGGAAATGCTGTCAATCATTAACACCGATAACAAAAGGCAAGCGGCTCTTGTGGATAAATATCTCTGAATTACACTTTTAAATATAGTAAAATCTATCTTTTATAACTGTTGGTATGTCTGATTTTATAGCCCTTTGCGGGCCTACCCTTATGGGCACACAGCCCCACCCATATAGCCCGATAGACTCTTGTGCAAATGTTCGTATTGTTACGTCCTACGATTTATGAATGAGATGAAAAAATATTTTCATTTTTAAAAACAAAAAATAAAATTCATAATCAGGGCAAGGTGCAAAATGTTGAGAATTTAAATATTATTCGATACGACTATACTTGAACACACAAAGGGAGAAAAAAATGAGAATGTCTATTTCGAAACTAATAAAAGGCATGGCGATTGCGTCACTTGCCGTAATGATCCCACTTACTGCTTCGGCAGAAGAATGGGCCCCTAAAAAACCGATTGATTTTATTATTATGGCTGGCAAAGGTGGCGGTGCCGATAAAATGGCTCGTCTGCTACAAAGCGTTATCCAAAAAAATAAAATGGCACCTATGCCTTTGACCCCGATCAACAAGTCCGGTGGTTCAGGCGCAGAAGCATTAATTCACCTAAAGCAAAAAGCTGGTGACGACCACACCATCATGGTTACCTTGAACAGCTTTTACACCACACCTCTTCGCCAGACCGATCTGGGTGTTGATGTGTTGAGCTTTACCCCAATCGGGCGCATGGCCGAAGATACATTCTTGTTGTGGGTTAAATCCGACAGCGGTATTTCAACCGTTGATGAATTTGTTGCCGCAGTTAAGGCCACAAAAGAAGGCGAATGGCTTATGGGCGGAACCGGTTCTGGTTCTGAAGATAACATCATCACCGATTATTTGAATCAGGCCTACGGCTTGAAGATCAAATACATTCCATACAAAGGTGGCGGAGACGTTGCCAAGGCGCTTGCTGGTGGACACATTCAATCAACGGTTA
>JAOUJU010000165.1 GCA_029883045.1 Rhodospirillaceae bacterium | reverse complement strand
TGGTCTTCTTGTCGCCTGGTTCGTGCAACAAACGATGATGCGAGAGCCGCAATTTCTTGGGTTGAGCTTTCGCTGCCATCCATCAGATCATGGAATTTTTTAACAAATTCATTTATGTCGGGGTTTTTGTATCCATGCTCATCATCAAGGATGGCATATGAAAGCATTGCCATGCGGTGGCGTACGCACGATTGCGTTGCGGGGTCGCAATCTTCTTCAACCGGTTTGGGATGAAGATTTTTCCACATACGACGAAGACCGGGATATTCGCGCATGGCAAGGCATTCAACCCTACTGTCTTCAAAAAATTCAATTGCTAGGCGTTGAAACGGGCTGAAGTTATCGGCAAAAATTGCCTTGGTCCAGCGTTGGTGCGCAGCCATGTGGGCCAGCATCGCAAGATAGCGGCAAAACCCACTAACCCCATCACGGTCATCAAAAACGTCAGGCACCCTTATTCCTAGTTCATCGAAATAAGGTTGCGGTTTTTTTAATTCATCAAACCCGGTTGAATATGGAACAAAGTGTTCTTTTTTATGCCATAGGGCATGCATATAAAGTCCCAACTTACGCTCAACATCAGCAAACAGTGTGCCATGACGTTCGCGCTGTAAAATTGCACGACTATCGGCCGATTGCATGGCAAAATAATCTTTCTGCCTGTCAGGGTTATCGTTGTAATAGGCAACGCCATATTCAATCCAGTTGCTTAATCCTTCTAATGATAACTGGTTTAACAAATACGGCATATTTGCCAACAAACTGGGTAAGCCCGGACTTGGAATGGTGGTGTGAAAACCATGGATAGACCCAGTGGTACGGTCCATCATGGAAAAAACCATTTCAATATATTTATTGAGAAGCTCTTCCGAACCAAGCCTTCTTGATGCCTCGCCGATTGTTTGCAAAAACGGCAATATCGCTTTGCCATTTGGGGTGCGCGACATTCGCCACACCGATTGCGAAATAAGCAACAAGGTGTTTTCACCTAATCGTGCGGCGACTTCGGGCATTTCTTCCAAGTAAACCAATACTGGTTCAAACCCGCGCCCTATCATGCATACCAAAGACGCACCCTCAAGATATTTTTCAATCCCTTCGGGTGACAGCCTATGGGCGGCCTCCTCCATGCAGTCGGCAAACACACTATCGAGCTGCTCGAAGCTACATGTTAGCTTTTCACGGTACGCTGCAAGATGGTCTTCGCTGATGGTCACAAGGTGGTGCTCTCACAAGGGTGATAAAGGGCGATGCTATTCATTGGCCTTAGCCGAATACGGCATCTATGGCGTGGTTTAGTGTAACGCGTATATCCCCATCATCAGTAATTGGTGCAACCAACGCCATGCGACATGCGGCTTTGGGTTCTATTCCAGCCTTTATCAAACGCGCAGCATAAACCAAAAGCCTAGTTGAGATGCCTTCGTCCAAACCATGACCCTTAAGGTTGCGCGCGGCCTCGGCAATTTTAACCAATTTAGACGTTACGTCAGTAGACGTTCCGGTTTCCTTGGCAACAATATTGGCTTCCAGATCTGCTGGTGGATAATCAAAATCCATGGCAGAAAAACGTTGCTTGGTTGATTGTTTTAAATCTTTCATCAGGCTTTGGTAGCCAGGGTTATATGAAATAACCAACTGGAAATCTGCGTGTGCGTTTACCAGTTCGCCCTTTTTATCCAATGGCAGGTTACGCCGATGGTCGGTCAATGGGTGGATAACCACGGTGGTGTCCTGGCGGGCCTCGACAATTTCATCTAAATAACAAATTGCGCCAATGCGTGCGGCTGTGGTTAATGGCCCGTCAATCCAGCGTGTTCCATTAGCATCAAGTAAATAACGCCCAACAAGATCGGATGCGGTCATGTCTTCGTTGCACGCAACCGTTATTAATGGTTTTTTCAATTTCCACGCCATGTATTCGATAAAGCGTGATTTACCCGAACCGGTTGGGCCTTTTATCATTACGGGCAAGCGTTCAGAATACGCTGCTTCGTAAAGGGCTACTTCGTCGCCCTGGACCTCATAAAACGGTTCTTCTTTTATTGTGTATTGCGCTTTATCGGACATGATTGGAATCCTTCAAATATTAAACTATAGAGAAAAAAACAGCCGGGAGCGGAACCCCACCCCCGGCCGCCTTTTAAACAAGACGCTTGGACTATTCCACTTATTTGTGAACGCCCAGCTTGTCGCGCCAACCGGGGAATATGCTGTCTGCATCGCCAGGGAAGCTTTCGAACGCGCGAGCAAATTCTTTATGATCTTTCGCAAATTCGATCGGATCGGCACCGGCTAACCAGCATTCGTATGCTTGGCGCAATGAAATTGCACCCGCTGCTGGGCTGTCGATGTGACCGTAAGAACCACCACCAGATGTATTAATTACGTTACCGTGACCAAGGTTTTCAAAGAAACCGGGTAGACGCAGTGCGTTCATGCCACCAGAAATAATTGGTGTGGTTGGTTTCATACCGTACCATTCCTGATGGAAGTACGGGCCATCGGCGCTATCGCGTTCGATCATGTAGGCGATATTTTTATCATCGTTTTCGCCTTCCATTTTACCATAACCCATGGTGCCCACATGGATACCAGAAGCACCCTGTAGGCGGCTCATTTTAGCTAGAACAAACGCTGTATAACCACGCTTAGCCGAAGGTGATGTTACCGCACCATGTCCGGCACGGTGATAATGCAAGTATTGACCGGAAAAATGACGGCGCGCGGTGGTAACCATACCTGGACCACCAACATAACCATCAACCAAGAAAGCAACCTTGTCGGCATCGGGGCCAAATGTTTCAAGCACAAATTCACCACGGGCAATCATTTCATAATGATCATCAGCCGTAATATTGGCGGAAAACAACTTTGCTTCACCAGTTTCATCTTGGGCGCGCTTCATTGAATCATAAACCAATGGCAAGGTTTGTTTCATTGGAGCAAAAACTTGGTTGCCTTGGGGCTCATCATTTTTGATAAAGTCGCCGCCAAGCCAGAATTGGTATGCCGCTTCGGCAAACTGTTTTGGGCGAAGGCCAAGTTTTGGCTTAATGATGGTACCAGCAATATAGCCACCGTCTTTAATGGGGCGACCAAGAACGCGCCACATATCAGAAATATCTTTGGATGGGCCATCAAATAGCTGGATTGCACGAGGCGGTACCCAGAAATCCATCATTTTGGCATGTTCGATATCGCCCATGCCTTGGTTGTTGCCGATAGCAAGGGTCAAGAACGAAACTATCATCATGCGCCCATCAATAACGTTGCGATCAAATAGATCCAACGGATAGGCTATTTTCATTAGGCCCTTGGCTTCGTCAATTTCATAAACCAATGCATCAACGCTTTTGGTGAAATCATCAGTGGTGGAAACCTCAACGTTAGTACCGGTGGAGCTTTCGGCAGCAAAGTGGGTAGCGGCCTCAAGATAACCGTATCCGGTCTTTGGTTTCATAATATAGGCCACCAAAATGTGGTTGCCGCCTTTGATTAGATCATCTTCCTTGAGGCTGAGATCTGAATAACGTGCTGATTGGTCCAAACCCATCGACTTAAACTCCCTTTAAATTAAAAAAACCTGTTTGTTTGGTAATTACGGCTATTTCTGCTGCCGCATCGTTTCTAAATAGCTTAAACTTAATCGGTTTATTTGACTGACCGCCTTGGTTGGTTGAGACCCGCCAAATCATTTGATGAACTATACTTACGTGTTTGATATAAATAAATTCATTTATCTTGATAATCACCATAAGATTTTGTTATAATGACTATCTAACACGTTGAATTATAAGGCAATAATCACATGCATATAACCCTAAGGCAGCTTATAGCATTTAATGCGGTTTCCAGGCACCTAAGCTTCACCCGTGCAGCCGAAGAGCTCAATCTTTCGCAGCCGGCCGTTTCCATGCAGGTCAAACAGCTAGAGGGTCAAATTGGCCAACCCCTATTTGAACAGATGGGTAAAAAAATATTCCTGACCGAGGCTGGGCGCGAGGTTTACCACTACAGCCGTGAAATAATAGGCGAAATTGATAATTTAGAGTCCGCCCTTGCCAGCCTTCAGGGGATTGAAAACGGCACTTTAAGAATTTCTGTAGCGACCACTGCGCACTATTTTGCGCCAAAGTTGCTTTCAATTTTTTATCAACGTTTTCCCGGCGTTGATGTTCGCCTAGATGTTACCAACCGCGAAACCCTACTTAACCAGTTGTCGGAAAATGTAGTTGATATGGTAATAATGGGCCAGCCGCCCAAGGGGATGGATGTTGAATCTGGTGCGTTTATGGAAAACCCGCTTGTCGTAATAGCCCCACCTGACCATCCTTTTGCCAAAGAGCGCTCAATCCCCGTAAGCAAGCTCAGCGACGAAACATTTATAGTTCGCGAAAAAGGTTCCGGCACCCGCTCAGCTATGGAAAGATTTTTTAAGCACCATAAAATGGAAATTAAAACCGGAATGGAAGTAAGCTCCGATGAGGCCATAAAACAAAGCGTTCAGGCGGGTCTGGGCCTTAGCATCATGAGCCGCGATGCCACCCAAATGGAAATTCAATTGGATCGTCTTTGCATACCCGATGTATTACATTTTCCAATTATTCGTCATTGGTTTGTGGTGCACAGAAAAGGAAAGCGCCTTTCGCCCGTGGCTGAGGCGTTCAGGGATTTTTTACTTAATGAAGC
>JAOUJU010000164.1 GCA_029883045.1 Rhodospirillaceae bacterium | reverse complement strand
TGGCTCCGCCGGTTTCGGCTAGAACTTTGGTGATAGCAGCTGTCAACGTGGTTTTACCATGATCAACGTGACCAACGGTGCCGATGTTGCAGTGCGGTTTAGTACGCTCAAACTTTTCCTTAGACATATTTACTTACTCCTTCGTGCCATACGGCTTAAACTTCGGCCTTAGCCGGCAAGTTTAGTTTGAATTTCATCAGCTACCTGTTGGGGTACAGCTGAATAATGTGAAAATTGCATTGAATACTGTGCGCGGCCCTGAGACATGGAACGCAGTTGGTTAATGTAGCCAAACATATTAGCTAGCGGCACGGTGGCCGAGATTACGCGGGCATTCCCACGTTGTTCCATATCGCCAACCTGACCGCGACGGGAATTAAGATCGCCAATGATGTCGCCCATGTAATCTTCGGGCGTAACAACTTCGACATTCATTACTGGTTCAAGAAGTTTTGGACCGGCATTTTTCATTGCTTCACGAAATGCTGCGCGTGCAGCAATTTCAAAAGCTAGTACGGATGAATCAACGTCATGGTAACCACCATCAAGCAGCGTTGCCTTGAAATCAATAACCGGGAAGCCAGCAATAACACCTGTATCCATGGCGCTAAGAAGACCCTTTTCAACGCCTGGGATATATTCTTTAGGAACGTTACCGCCAACAACCTTGCTATCAAACGTATATGGTTCGCCTGGCTCTTGTGGTTCAAACAATATTTTAATTTTAGCGTACTGACCGGAACCACCAGATTGTTTTTTATGAACGTATGTGCATTCGTAGGCTTTAGAAATTGTTTCGCGGTATGCAACCTGTGGTGCGCCAACGTTTGCTTCCACTTTGAATTCGCGCTTCATACGGTCAACAATAATGTCGAGATGAAGTTCGCCCATTCCTTTAATAACCGTCTGGCCGCTTTCGCCGTCAGATGAAACGCGGAATGATGGATCTTCGGCAGCTAGGCGGGCAAGTGCAACGCCCATCTTTTCTTGGTCGGCCTTAGTTTTAGGTTCAACCGCAACCTCAATAACAGGTTCCGGGAATTCCATGCGTTCGAGAATAACAGGCTTAGAAGGATCGCACAGGGTATCACCTGTGGTGGTGTCTTTCAGGCCAGCCAGCGCAACAATATCGCCGGCGCGGCATTCTTTTACGTCTTCGCGTGAGTTTGAATGCATAAGCAACATACGTCCAACGCGTTCGCGTTTGTCTTTTACGGTGTTAAGAACACCAGTACCGGTTTCTAGCACACCAGAATAAACGCGAATAAATGTAAGTGAGCCAACAAACGGGTCATTCATAATTTTGAATGCCAATGCTGAGAAAGGCTCATCATCAGAGTTATTGCGAACGATTTCTTCGTCGGTACCCATTTTGATGCCTTTAATAGGGGCAACGTCAGTAGGTGCAGGAAGATAATTTACAACTGCATCAAGAAGCGGCTGAACGCCTTTGTTTTTAAATGCGGTGCCGTTAAGAACGGGAACAAAAGCGCTAGCAAGGGTGCCCTTACGGATGCAGGCATTAAGAACTTCTTCGCTAGGCTCTTTGCCTTCGAGGTAGGCTTCCATGGCGGCATCGTCTTGTTCGACGGCTAATTCAATCATGGCAGTGCGATATTCGGCTGCTTTTTCTTTAAGGTCATCAGGAATATCAACATATTCAAATTCGGCACCAAGGTTTTCGTCTTTCCAGACGATTGCCTTGTTCTTAATAAGATCGACAAGACCTTTGTAATTTTCTTCAGAACCAATTGGAAGCTGGATAACCATTGGGGTTGCGCCCAGACGGCTAACCATCATGTCGACACAACGGTAAAAATCAGCACCGGTACGGTCCATCTTGTTAACAAAACACATACGTGGAACGTGGTATTTATCGGCCTGACGCCAAACTGTTTCAGATTGTGGCTCAACGCCAGCAACCGAATCAAATACTGTTACCGCGCCATCAAGCACACGAAGCGAACGTTCAACTTCAATGGTGAAATCAACGTGGCCCGGGGTATCAATGATGTTAATTTGGTGATCTTTCCAAAAACATGTGGTCGCAGCTGAAGTAATGGTAATGCCGCGTTCTTGTTCTTGTTCCATCCAATCCATAGTGGCAGCACCATCGTGCACTTCACCGATTTTGTATGATTTACCAGTGTAAAACAAAATCCGCTCGGTAGTCGTGGTTTTACCAGCATCAATGTGTGCCATGATGCCGATGTTGCGGTATTTATCGAGTGAAAAAGTACGTGCCATTTCTTATTAATCCTTAAGCTTCGAGCTTTACCAGCGGTAATGCGAGAATGCTTTGTTAGCATCTGCCATTTTATGTGTATCTTCGCGTTTCTTTACGGCTGCACCGCGACCTTGAGATGCATCCATAAGCTCGCCTGAAAGGCGCGCGATCATGGTGTTTTCTGAACGCTTACGTGCCATTTCAACTAACCAACGAATGGCCAGCGCCTGACGACGCAGTGAGCGAACCTCAACCGGAACCTGATACGTTGCACCACCAACACGACGTGAGCGAACTTCAACCGAAGGACGTACATTTTCGATGGCTTCGTGGAATACCTTGATTGGGTCGTTTCCTGATTTCTTTTGGATGACGTCAAACGCGCCATAAACAATGCCTTCTGCGGCTGACTTTTTGCCATCCAGCATGAGTGCATTCATAAATTTAGTTATAACCAGATCGCCGTATTTGGCATCCGGTTGAATTTCGCGTTTTTCTGCAGAGTGACGACGTGACATGTTTTATTACACCCCTTATTTCGGCCGCTTGGCGCCGTATTTGGAACGACGTTGACGACGATCAGATACACCTTGTGTATCGAGCGTGCCGCGAATGATGTGATAGCGAACACCGGGAAGATCTTTTACACGACCGCCGCGGATCATCACAACTGAGTGCTCCTGCAGGTTGTGGCCTTCGCCGGGAATATAGCTGGTGACTTCAAAACCATTGGTCAAACGTACACGAGCCACCTTACGAAGCGCTGAGTTAGGCTTTTTCGGTGTGGTTGTGTAAACGCGTGTGCAAACGCCGCGTTTCTGCGGGCAGGCTTCCAGCGCTGGAACCTTGTTGTGCACCCGTGGTGCTTTACGGGGCTTGCGGATCAGTTGGTTAATAGTCGGCATACTGTTTCTTCCATTTCAAACTGCACCGAATCCATTATTGAAATCCGGTGCAACAAAAAAACCGATAGTGCAGGCGAGTTTAAAACCGCACCTCTCGGTATTCTTATTGGTGGCTAAAAAGCCTGTATTTGCAACGCGTTAGCTTCGAAAATCTGCGTCTGAACCGCTAAACTGGGCTCACCACCAGACCTCTGAAGAGTGGCGCATACTATGCACGGCCCCATTCCCCGTCAAGCACCAAATCGCCAGTTTTCTGGGGTTTTTTGATTTATTTATGTTTTTTTAAAAAATCGTTGTTTTTCAATTAGTTAGATATTGAAAATTAAGCCAAAAAACTATTATGGGCGGTGGATGACCATCAGTCACCACACCGCCCATAATTTTTAGTACATAATATAAGCCTTAAAAACCACATCCTAATATATGGGGATGGGGATTCTTAAAGGTAATATTACCCTTCCGCTGGCGCATCCGCTGCCGGTGAAGGTAATTCAGCCCCGGTAATGGAATCTGCCGGAGGCAGGTTTTGCTCTTCTAGTTCTTCCGGTTTTGACCTTGCCTGAAGTTCAACATCACGTTCGGCTGCAATGGTGCGATAGCGGTTCATGGCAGAACCGGTACCGGCCGGGATCAAGCGACCAACGATGACGTTTTCCTTCAGCCCTATCAATGTATCGATTTTACCCGATACGGCGGCTTCGGTCAGGACACGAGTTGTTTCCTGGAACGATGCGGCTGAAATGAAGGACTGGGTTTGCAACGATGCCTTGGTTATACCCTGAAGAACAGGTTTGGCCGTGGCTTCTTTTTCGCCCGCCTCTTTGGCTTTGGCATTTACCTTTAGGAATTCTGACTTATCAATCAGCTCGCCAACCAGAAGCGTGGTTTCACCCGGTGTTACAACTTCGACTTTTTGCAGCATCTGACGGCAAATTACCTCGATGTGTTTGTCGTTAATCTTAACACCCTGCAAACGGTAAACTTCTTGGATTTCATCAACCAAGTATTCAGCCAGTGCTTCAACACCCATAACCGCAAGAATATCGTGTGGAACTGGGTTGCCATCCATAAGCGGATCGCCACGACCTACATAATCACCTTCTTGAACGGCAAGATGCTTGCCTTTGGGGATCATGTATTCACGCGGCTCTTCGCCGTCATCGGCTGGAACCACGATGATACGACGTTTGGATTTATAATCCTTGCCGAATTCAACCCGGCCTTCGATCTCGCTGATAATTGCGTGATCTTTAGGGATACGGGCCTCGAACAATTCGGCAACACGTGGCAGACCACCAGTAATGTCACGGGTTTTAGCACTTTCACGTGGAATACGCGCAAGAACGTCACCAACGAACACCTGCTGACCGTTTTCAACCGACAGAACCGCATCAACTGATAGGAAGTAACGCGCTTCTTGCTCTTCATCGATCATGATGATTTCGCCCTTTTTATCACGTAGCGTGATGCGCGGCTTTAGATCGGTTCCCTTAGGCTGGGATTTCCAATCAACCACAACACGAGACGAGATGCCGGTGGCTTCATCCATTTGTTCGTTGATG
>JAOUJU010000163.1 GCA_029883045.1 Rhodospirillaceae bacterium | reverse complement strand
TTTTGGATGAAAGGTTGTGGTGCCATCTTCTACTGCCTTGATAGCGGGCGCGGCCATTGTTTTTGCATCAACAAACCATTGGTCAAGCAACCACGGTTCGACCACCACACCAGAACGATCGCCATAGGGAACGGTCATCGGGTTGTCTTCAATTTTTTCTAATAAACCCAAACCTTCCATTTCTTTTACCACCGCATCGCGGGCTTCAAAGCGGTCTAGGCCTTGCAAATGTTTAGGCGTGTTTTCATTCATGCAGGCGTTGTGATTAAGAACATTTATAATTTCAAGATTATGCCTACGACCAACTTCAAAATCATTGAAATCATGGGCCGGGGTCATCTTAACCGCACCAGAACCTTTTTCGGGATCGGCATATTCGTCTGCAACAATGGGGATTGAACGATTTGCAATCGGCAACATTACCCGCTTGCCAACCAAATGTTTATAGCGCTCGTCATCGGGGTGAACCGCAACGCCGCTATCGCCCAGCATGGTTTCCGGCCGTGTAGTGCCAACGGTTACAAATTTATTTTTCTCTCCCTCGATGGGGTATTTGAAATACCACATCTTGCCGTTTTGTTCGCGGTTTTCGACCTCTAAATCGGAAATGGCGGTGTGAAGCAACGGGTCCCAATTAACCAACCGCTTATCACGGTAAATTAATCCTGCCTTGTGCAATTCGACAAAAACTTTTTGCACGGCCTTTGATAGCCCCTCGTCCATGGTAAAGCGTTCGCGCCCCCAATCACACGACGCACCAAGACGGCGCAGTTGCTGGGTGATGGTTCCACCGCTTTCTGCTTTCCATTTCCAAACGCGTTCAATAAATTTATCACGGCCAAGATCATGGCGCGTTAGCTTTTCCGCTTCCATCTGGCGTTCAACAACCATTTGTGTAGCGATGCCAGCATGGTCGGTTCCCGGCTGCCATAAAACATCCAGGCCCTTCATCCGCTGATAACGAATGAGTATGTCTTGTATTGTGTTGTTGAGTGCGTGCCCCATGTGAAGCGACCCGGTAACGTTGGGCGGCGGAATTACAATGGTATAGGTATCGGCATCAGGGCGCGTGCCACAGGAAAATGCACCGGAGCTTTCCCAGCCAGCGTATATACGATCTTCAACTTCTTTTGGCTGGTAGGATTTATCCAGCATTTCTATGACCCGCCTCAAAAATATAAAACAATAGCTTAGATGATTGTTTAACGAAGCAAACGCCCATTGGGAACAGTATTGTTAAAAAAAACCGCCCCCAGATGCATTCCAAGGGCGGTTTTATATACATATATAAGGCAGATTAGCTGTCGAGGCGCTCTGCCCGGTTAATCATCAGGTCAATTTCCTTTTTAACCAGACGCTCAATCAAATATGGCAGGTTCTGGTCTAGCCATTCTTTTAACAACGGGCGCATCATTTCGCGAACCATACCCTCAAGGGTGATATCGCTGCCACCGACCTGTAATTCACGCTGGCTTAGGATGGCGCGCGCCAGATCACCCAAAACATCTGTCGATGCCCGGTAGGTTGCGCTTGAAACAAGCCCTTCGGCACCCTCTGGCACGGAAGTTATCATTTCGCGCGTAAGATCAAGAATTGATGAAATATCAGGCTCGCCACCTGGTCTTGCCGGGGCTGGTGGTGGTGCGGAAGCGGCCACTGGTGCTGGTGCAGGCGCAGGCGCAGGCGCAGGCGCAGGCGCAGGTGCCGGTGCTGGCGCGGCCGCAACTGGTGGTGCTTCGGGCTCGTCATCTTCGGCAAGCTCAACCTGTACAGATTGTGCTGGTTCTTCGGCTTCCTCGGCCTCCATGGATTCCATGAGCGCTGCCATGTCCATTTCTTCTTCAGGTTCCTCGGCTTCCATGGATTCCATGGCGGCAGCCATGTCCATTTCTTCCTCAGGTTCGCCTGCTTCCATGGCGGCAGCCATATCCATTTCTTCCTCAGGCTCGGCAGCTGGTGGCGCTGCGGCAGCCTCAGGGGCGGATTCTTCTTCGCCATCTTCCGACAAAATGCGCCGGATAGAGGCTAGAATATCCTCCATTGATGGCTCTTCGCCTGGGTTTTCCTGCGTTTCCTCGCTCATGCTTGCTCTCTGCTGGCCCCTTACTTGATTCCCATTAAAGAATCAGAATTTCAAAACTATGGTTAACGTTACGGCAAAATAAGTTACTAATCAGTCAACAAATCAATCAATTGTGCCGCCAATCATCTTCCACTTCACATCCTGATAATGCCCTTCTGCGTCATACAAATCCACAGGCAGTTTCAATTCCTTAGCGGTTAACCTGCCTACTGAAGACAGCAACGTCAAGGCCGCAACCGTCGCATCCCTTTGAGATTTAACGAGATTTACCCGTGCATCAAGCAATTCTTGCTCTGCATCGAGGACATCTAATACTGTTCTCGAACCCACAGATGCTTCCTTTTCAACACCTTCAAGTGCTGTTTCTGACGCTTTTACCTGTGTTTCAAATGCCCCGATTCGCGCCCAAGCGGTTAAATTATTTTCCCACGAGCGGTGAATTTCCTCTGTTGTGTCCCTTAATGCCTGATCTAGGGCAAGCCTGCTGGCGGCGGCCTGATGTTTGGAGCGGCGTAAACTAGAATAGGCTGAACCGCCCTGATATAGCGGTATTGAAAGGGTTATGGTGCCGGTTAATTCATCTGATTCATAATTATTCTGCACAGAATCGATGCTTCTTTTTGCTGTACCATTAAGATTAACGCTGGGCATCAAGCTTGCCTTGGCACTGTTGGTCGATTCCTTTGCTGCACGTTCATCATATTCGGCGGCAATAACGCGTGGGTTTGCCGTTTGCCCTTTTGCCAATGCCTCTTCAAGTGATTTTGGTAAATCAAGATTAAGGTCTGGCGCGCTGAATTCACCGCCGGCCTCACCAACAATATTTGCATACGCTGCTTTTGATGTTTCCAACTGTCCTTCGGCGCCAATTCTTTCGGCCCGGGCGCGGGCCAAACGTGCTTCGGCCAAATGAACATCGGTGCGAGTAATTTCACCAACCTTAAAACGATCGCGCGTGGCATCAAGTTGGCGGCCAAGGACCTGTTCGTTGTTGATGTTTAATTTCAAGACTGCGCCATCCCTAACCACATTAAGATAAGCTGTGGCGGTGGCTAACAAAACGCTTTGTTCGGTACTTAGCAACCTAGCGCGTGATGCTTTTACAGTATTGACCGCTTGGCGTAGAGCGGAAACGGTTCCAAGCCCAGAAAAAATAGGCTGGGTAATGCTAAGCGACATTGTCTTTGGGGTGAGCTCGGTTTTGGCGGAGCTTGTATTGGTTTCTTTTGAATAATCGCTAACGGTTCCGGTTGCGCTTATGCTTGGGCGAAATCCCGAAAGGGCCGATGGAACCCCTTCGTCCGTAGCGCGCAAACCAGCACGCGCCTGTTGCAGTGTGGGGTTGGCATTGTATGCCTTGATCAGGGAATCTTCAAATCCCCCGCCATATGATGGGCCCGCAAATGAAATAGTAATCCCAGCCACGGCCAAGCACATTAATTGTGCCGATAGTAAATGGCGTTTAGATTTATTGTTATTTTTATTGGTCATTACATATTCCATAATTTCGAATTAGCTAAAAATTGTAAAAGCCTAAAACGAAAAAGTTGGGGCCTTTGTAAATTCGGGCAATTTTGGAATATTGGCATCAAAAATTTGCCGTTCGGATGCAACGCCTTCGCGCACCGTTACAAGTGTTGCCTTGCCCGGGACATGGCCCTGCGGGGCGACAACACAAACCAACCGTCCACCCTCTGCCAATTGTTTAACCAACGCTTTGGGAACTTCTGAAACTGCACCGTTTATAAATATTACATCAAAAGGTGCGTGTGCCGGATGGCCCTTGGTTATATCGCCCTTTACTATGGTCGCGGTATCTGCACCGATGGTTTTAAGTATTTCTTCTGATGCGCTGGCAAGATCAACGTTGCTTTCTATTGCTACTACCGTGCTGGCCATACTTACCATGCAGGCGACCTCATAACCGGTGGCGGAAGCCGCAACCAAACATAAATCGGTGTTTTTTATTTCTGCGGCCTGTAAAAGACGGGCAAGAACCATCGGTTCCATCAATATGCGCCCAGGGGCAACGGTGATGTCCTCGTCGATATAGGCGCGTGGTTTAAGTGCATCAGGAAGAAAATCTTCTCTGGCGATACTTTCCATCGCATCAACCAATAAATCATCGGTTACCCGATTGGTGCGCACTTGGCCTTCAACCATAAAATGTCTTGCAGCGGCAAAGTCCATCATTTGCATCCTTGTTCTGGCTTCCTGATTATCAGGGTATTAATTTAATCTTTTATATCAGTGTGTTAAAGTGATATTTTAGACTATCTGCCCCCATGCTGCCCCAAAAGGCAAAAAAATACAAATGTACAAGGCATTTAACGATTGTAGGCCTTGACCGGAGCTAGACAAAAGTTTTAAGTTCCACCGCCCTCGCGAGGAAAATAAGCCAATTTCCCTCATGGTAAAACGAGGGCGCGGTGGCGGAGTGGCTACGCAGCGGCCTGCAAAGCCGTGTACACCAGTTCGATTCTGGTCCGCGCCTCCATAAACGTCTGATCCGGCGTAGCTCAGTTGGTAGAGCAGGCGACTGTTAATCGCCTTGTCGCAAGTTCGAGTCTTGCCGCCGGAGCCAATTTAGAAAAAGGGATGCCTCATGGCAT
>JAOUJU010000162.1 GCA_029883045.1 Rhodospirillaceae bacterium | reverse complement strand
CCAATTACATAACATTTATTGCAAAGAAGGTTTTTGTCTTTTAGCTGCATTTTTTGTTCCTGCGTTTAATTTTTTGCTTCAATTGCGTTCGTCTGCATCCGTGAGCGGGAGTATATCCCCCTAACAACGCCCTGTTAACCACCCTTATTATCATATTTACTTGTCCTATATATGCTTATTTGATCTAACGACCATAATGCGCTTAATCTTAGTCGTAGCAAAAAAGGCTATTATCCTTAAAGGGGCAAATCCATGCAATTTCGCCAACAAATTGTTTTGACGGTATCGGCATTAGCGATAGCTATTGGCGGGTGCAGCGAAGGTATAATTGATAAAGCCGATCCGGCAAACGAACGGGCCGTACAGATGGGCAAAAATATATACGCTGAAAATTGTGCCGGATGCCATGGGGCTAGCCTTGAGGGCGAGCCAAATTGGCAGGTAAAAAAAGATGATGGAACATTGCCCGCACCCCCGCATAACGATAATGGCCACACATGGCACCACGATGATAATCTGCTTTTTAATTATACCAAATTAGGTGGAGCTGAAATGCTGCCAAAAAATATAAAAAGTGGCATGCCCGCATTTGCAGAGGTATTATCCGATGAGCAAATTTGGGCTGTTTTATCATTTATTAAAAGCCAATGGTCAATTGAAGCACAGCAACGCCAATCAACACTTAATAAAAAATAATTTCCACAGCGAAATATTATGCGGGGACATAAATGACGCTTGAAAATGAAATAAATACTGAGATTGCCCGTACCCGCGTAAACGCGCTTTATAAAAGCGGTATTACTGGGTTAATCGGCATTACGGTTGCGATGATTCTTTTCGTGGCTTTTGTTTGGGGCAGCATTGATAGCGACATCCTTTTTTCGTGGATAGGTGTCTTTATTTTTATGGTGGCACTTCGTGTTTTTCTTACATTCAAATATAAAAAACATTCTGCCCGTGGCGAAATTGATTCTTCCAATACAAAAAAATGGGAAAACATTTTTTATTACAGCCTTTTAACCACAGGGGTAGTGTGGGCAACGGTGATTTTATTTCCTTATGAATATAATGTTTTTAACAATATACTTTTTGTTACTGTAACCATGGTGTCGTTAAGCGGTGCAGCGGTGGCGCTGTATAGCCATTCATTTCCATCTATGATTACTTATTTTTCCATTACCATGTTGCCGGTTTCCATACGGCTTATTCTTCTTGATGATTTTCAAGCATACGTGGTTGCTGCGGCAACGCTTATTTACTACGGAATTATGATAAAAATCATACGCGGTTTAAACCTAACATTGCTTGATAATATTCGCCTTAGCATTGTTAATCGTAATATGTCATTACGCGACCCACTTACCGGTTTAGGTAACCGTAGGCGGCTTGAACTTTTTGTTGAAAAACTAATACCCATGTCGGCACGAAAAAGTAGCCAGTTTTCTGTTATTTTAATGGATATTGATCATTTTAAAAAATACAACGATAGCGAAGGTCATCATGCGGGCGATGTCTTGCTTTGTGCGGTTTCCGAAATAATAACCGATGAAATAAGAAGCTCTGATTTGGCCATCCGCTTCGGGGGTGAAGAATTTCTGATATTGATGCCGGAAACAGAAACTGAACAAGCGTTCGCTATCGCCGAAAGAATTAGCACCGAAGTAATGCAAAGCACCGATGTAACCATCAGTGGCGGGGTAGCGTGCCATATAGCTAGTGAAAATTTTGAAGAGACCGTGCGCCGTGCGGATGCGGCACTTTATCTTGCCAAACGCAATGGTCGTGACCTTATTGAAATAGCCGCAGAAACAATTATGGACTAAATATTTAATCTATCAGATCAAGCAATAGCTTTCTGATTTTGCGGTCACGTTTTAAATGCCACTCGCGTTTCATCGCATCAGTTTTATGATCCAGTTTTTCCACATAAAGCAAATCCCAATTCCGCCCACGGGTTGATTTTGCCCCGCGCCCTGAATTGTGCATTACGATGCGTTTTTCTAAATTGTTGGTCCACCCAACATATGTTTTGGGGCCACCATTACCATTGCTACCCAAAACATAAACAAATGCGTCCATTTGTCGCCTATTCAACAGTTACCGATTTTGCCAGATTACGCGGTTGATCGACATCGGTGCCTTTAATAACGGCGGCATGATAGGCCAACAACTGCACCGGAATTGCATAAAGTATGGGGGCGACAAACGCATTAACGCTTGGCAATTCAATTGTGGCAGCTGCAATATTGCCCAGTTTCGCACAGCCTTGTTTATCTGAAAGAAAAATAACCCGTCCACCGCGCGCTATTACCTCTTGCATATTCGATGCGGTTTTTTCAAATAAATCATCTGTCGGGGCAATAACAATTACCGGAACGCGTTCATCAATAAGGGCGATGGGTCCGTGCTTCATTTCGCCGGCTGGGTAACCTTCGGCATGGATGTAGCTTATTTCTTTTAATTTAAGCGCCCCTTCCATTGCTATGGGAAAGCTAGTTGCCCGGCCTAAATATAAAACGTCAGTGGCTTTTGCCACCTCAAGCGCTAGCTCTTTAAGCCGTTCGTCGTGGTTTAATACGTCAAGTGCGCGTGAGGGAACCTCAACCAAGGCCTCAACCAACTGGGCCTCGGCCTTTGCATCAATCTTGCCTTGGGCGCGGGCCAGGGATATGGAAAAACAGGCCAAAACCACAAGCTGGGTGGTAAATGCCTTGGTTGATGCAACACCAACTTCTGGCCCAGCATAGGTAAGCAAGGTCGCGTCAGATTCCCGGGCGATAGTGCTTTCGCCAACGTTAACCACAGAAACTATTTTTTGTCCGCCCTTTTTGGCAAAGCGTAATGCTGCAAGGGTATCTGCGGTTTCGCCCGATTGCGAAACAAATACCGCCAAACCATTTTTACGAAATGGTATTTTTCGGTAGCGGTATTCGGATGCAACATCAACATCAACCGCAATCCCGGCTAATTCTTCTATCCAATAACGTGCAACCTGACAGGCATAAAAAGATGTACCGCAAGCAACCAATGTAACATGATCAATGCCCGCCAAATCAAAGGATAGGTCTGGCAGCGTTACCGACCTTGAAGCGGGGTTTATTATACCACTTAAGGTATCGCCAATAACTTGAGGTTGTTCATAAATTTCTTTTAACATGAAATGGGCATAACCACCCTTTCCTACCGCTTCATCGCTGGTATCTGAATGGGTAACTTTGCGCTTAACAGCGCTTCCATTTTCATCAAATATTTCTGAGCTGCTTGGTGTTAATACCGCCAAATCACCATCTTCAAGATAAATTACATCACTGGTCAGGTGCGAAAGCGCAATAGCATCTGAACCTAAATACATTTCCCCATCGCCAATACCAATTGCCAGTGGGCTGCCACGTCTGGCACCTATTATCAGTTCGTCATGACCGGAAAAAATTATAGCCAACGCAAACGCGCCCTCTATATGACCAAGGCTGGACTTAACAGCATCAACTGGTGACATGCCTTTTTGTAAAAAACTGTCAATTAGATGAACCACGGCTTCGGTGTCGGTATCTGAGGCAAATTTGTGCCCGGACGTTTCTAGTTCTTTTTTTAATTCCTGAAAATTTTCGATAATACCGTTATGAACTAACGCCACGCGTTCGGTTGCATGCGGGTGGGCATTTATTTCATTGGGAACACCGTGGGTTGCCCACCGGGTGTGGCCAATGCCGACCCGTCCGGTTATGGGGTTGGCACCTAAAACGCGCGAAAGATTTTCCAGCTTGCCTTGGGCACGGCGCCGTTCAATTGTTTGCCCTTCGCCTGCGCCCACAAGGGTTGCAACACCAGCAGAATCATAACCCCGGTATTCAAGACGTTTTAGGCCTTCAATTAAATGCGGGGCAACTTCACCTTTGCCAATAATACCAATTATTCCACACATTTAATGTTGGCTAGCCTTTCTTTTTTTCTTTTAGGGCGCGCTTTTTTTCACGCAACTTTGCGGCTGCGCCATCAAAGTTTTTTTGCTGCGCCCGTGCCAAGGCCAACGCATCAGAGGGCACATCATCGGTTATGGTGCTACCAGCACCAACCACCGCGCCATCGCCAATTTTAACTGGCGCCACCAACGCTGAATTAGATCCAATAAACGCGCCTTCACCAATATCGGTATGCGATTTCATGAACCCGTCATAATTACACGTTATTGTTCCAGCACCTATGTTGGCACCCGGACCAACCCGGGCATCACCAACGTATGATAGATGATTAACCTTGGCCCCTTGTTCGATGTCTGCATTTTTTATTTCGACAAAATTACCGACCCTTGCGCCATCGCCAATGTTAGCACCGGGGCGCAAGCGGGCAAATGGGCCAACGCTTACACCGTTGCCGATAAAGGTGCCTTCAATATGGGAAAATGCCTTGATATGAGAGCCTCTGCCAACCGTAACGTTAGGGCCGAACCAAACATTAGGCTCAACAACTGTATCTGCATCAATTTGGGTATCGAAACTGAAATAAACAGTTGCCGGATCAACCAGCGTTACGCCCGCTTTCATTGCGCGTTCGCGCAAACGATCTTGTAAAATGGTTTCCACTTGTGCCAATTCATAGCGCGAATTAATACCGACAAGCTCGTCTTCTTCGCCTTCGACAACAGCTGCACTAAAACCGTCATCACGGGCCAAGCCAACAATATCGGTCAGGTAATATTCACCTTTGGCATTT
>JAOUJU010000161.1 GCA_029883045.1 Rhodospirillaceae bacterium | reverse complement strand
CCGTGGTTGGAACGTGTTGAGGTGGGATGGGTTTTGGTTCAACGGGCGCAACGGATGCAACAGGTGGGATGGGTTTTGGTTCAACGGGCGCAACAGATGCAACGGGCGCAACGGGCGCAACAGGTGCAGCTTCTATGGCGGCGGGCGCAGGTTTTTCAGCCTTTTTTATGGGGGCCGGAACCTTGGGCAAAGCATGAAATAGTTTTGGGGCCTCTGACCCCGGCATAATTTTTACAGGCCAAAGAAGCCCGCGCTTTTTCCAGACCTCTATTGGTTCGCGGCAATATAGTTCTGACGTAGACATACGAACAATTGCCCAATCAGGATCAGAAGTAACTGTCGGGATATCGCCAGTTTTGTTTGCAGCATCAATAATATTATTGCATTCAACAAATTGCGGTGCGGACAAAGCGATGGTAGGAAGCAGAAAAAGAACGGCTGCAAAAATAGGTCGACATAAATACACTGCAACATTTGTATAAATTTGATGAGCAAACATTATTTGACACACTTCCATTTAATGAAATCGGCGTCTTGCGTGGCGTTATTGGCAACTTAGCGTCAATTATATGACTTCTGCAATTGTCTAATAGCCGACCTTTCAGATTGTACACAATTATGACTGCTTTTAAAGGCCGCACATCTACTGTCACCTATAGACTACCTGAAAGTGATTAATGCGCCAATTATTTTAACATGTGTGGCAACGCAAGCGTAAGCGTTGGAAACAATACCAACAATACAATGCGGATAATATCGGACAATAAAAATGGCAGAACGCCGATAAAAGTTTCTTTAAGCTTTACCGCTTTGGACATTGAATTGATAACAAATACATTCAGGCCCACGGGTGGCGTTATAAGGCCGACCTCAACCACAATAAGAACAATAACACCAAACCACATTTTAAGGTCATCTTCGGGCATGCCAAAATCGAGCCCGGCGATAATCGGCCAAAATATCGGAACGGTCAGTAATATCATTGCTAAACTGTCCATCACACAACCCAACAACAAATAGGTAATCAACATTATTAAAAGTATGGTCATTGGTGTAAGTCCGCTAGACCCGATAACTTCGGCCAGTTCCATCGGCATGCGCGAAAGCCCCAAAAATGCATTAAAGAAATCTGCACCCAACAGTATCAAAAAGATCATCGCGGTTGATATTGCGGTTCCTTTTATACATTCAATAAAACCAAACCAACGCAAGCCACCGCGCCATACCGCGATTATCCCTGTGCCCAATGCGCCAAAGGCGGCACCTTCGGTCGGGGTAAAAACCCCTAGGTAAATGCCGCCAATAACAAGCAAAAAAATTACCATTACTGGCCATGTTTCAATTAGGGCGTGGCGGCGTTCGGTTTTGGTCGCCTTGGGGCCAACCGGGCCCGCTTCGGGTTTAATGCGGACATAAATTGCAATGGTTACGAGGTACCCAGCAGCAGCCATAATCCCTGGAATAAATGCCGCCTGAAACATGGTTACAATATTGGCTTCAACCGCAATTGCAAAAATAACCAACACCACCGATGGCGGGATAAGTATGCCAAGGGTCCCGCCTGCTGCCAGTGCGCCCGTTGCCAGTGCGCCTGAATATTTATATTTTTTAAGTTCCGGCAAGGCCACCTGCGCCATGGTGGCAGCCGTTGCCAATGATGAACCACAAATAGCGCCAAACCCGGCACAACCGCCAACCGCAGCCATCGCCACCCCGCCCCGGCGGTGACCCAAATAAGCATTAGCCGATTTAAACAGTGCCGATGAAAGCCCTGCCTTGGTTGCAAGCTGGCCCATCAATAAAAACATCGGTATTACCGAAAGATCATAATTGGCAAACCGCCAGTATGGTGACGTCATTGAATAATTAAGCAGCGCGGTCCAGCCAGTTATGGAAACATAACCGCCAACTCCAACTACTATCATCGCCACCGCCACAGGGATGCGCAGTGCCAGCAAAATAACCAGCAAAGCAATTGCATAAATGGCTATTTCAAAACTAGTCACGGAAAACCCTTATCATGTCATAGATAGCAGTATAGATACTGGTCAAAAATAAAAGACCAAATGATAAAATCGCAAATGGGTATGCCCACCACAATGGCAACGCCAAAATATATGTTGTTTCATTGTATTGCACCGCATTGAAACCGCCCAGCGTCATACGCCACGCCAAAACCGCCGCAATTATTGCAAGCAATAACGAACCAACAACGTCAAGTACGGTTTGTGATTTTTTTGGTGCCCAAGAAAGAAATAAATCGATGATCACGTTACCGCGCTGCATTTGGCAATAGGGCAAAAACAAAAATACCGCTATTGCCGTACCCAGTGCGACCATTTCAAAATCGCCGTATATTGGTGCAGAAAAAAGATAACGCCCAATTACGCTGATAACCACCATTACGATTAACCCGCTCATTAATAACCCGCCCAAAATAGCTGCCATTTTGGAAAGAAAATAAAGCACACGCCCGATCAAATTTTGCGGAGCGGTTATATCTTGGATTGCTATTTTTGGACTTGCGTCACTCATGCATGGTTTCTCGACTGGTTAAAAAGAATGCGGGATATGAACCTTGGCATTGGGCAATTACCCATACCCCCAATCAATACCAGTCTTAGTTTATTTAGAATATTTATCAAGCAGTGCGCGCGCTTCGTTAACCAACGCCCGCCCGTCATAACCGTTTTTATTCATTTCGCCTATCCAGCGCTCAGTTACCGGGCCTTCGGTCATGGCACGAAGTTTTGCGGTTTCGCTGGCTGACATAACTATTAATTCACCGGATTCTGCCGCTTTTGCTTCGCCTGGCGCTTCTGAGCCTTCCCATATTTTACCCAACCACCGTGCAATATTATCACCGGAATTATTATCAATTACCTTTTGCAAATCGCTAGGCAGGCTTTCGTACTTGGCCTTGTTCATGGCGATCATAAAGGTTGAAGTATTAATGCGCTTTACCGCAGGGCTATCCAGTGTGGTGTGGTAATCAACCATTTCATATATTTTCAATGGCATTGCCACCTCGTATGGAATCAATACGGCATCAACAATTTTTTTAGAAAGCATTTCCGGAATTTTCGGCACTGGCGCGCCAACCGGGGTTGCACCCATAGCTTCGATCATCCACCCACCAGTGCGCGTTGGAGTGCGGATTTTCATACCCTTGATATCATCAGCATTACGGATTGGATTATGGGACTGAAATACATTTCCAGGATGCACGAATAAAGAAATTAATTTGTAATCTTTATATTCATCACCATGATTTTTGACGTAATCATTTAGCGCAAGGTTGGTTGCAGTAGTGTTGGTGTGCATAAATGGCAGTTCAAATACTTCTGTGGTGGTAAAACGGCCCGGCGTATAACCAGGCAGTGTCCAAACGATATCCACCACACCATCGCGGGCCTGATCGGCCAACTGCGGCGGTCTGCCGCCCAACTGCATAGAAGGATAAATCTCAATATTAAGACGCCCGCCAGATTCTTTCATTACCTTGTCGGCCCACGGAACAAGCATCCCTACATGAGAGAAAGATAGTGGCGACAAAAGATGATGAAGTTTTAGTGTAATTGTTTCTGCAGCATTGGCGACAGAACAAGACCCGCTGATCAGGCCAAGGGTCACAATACCGATAGCGGCAGATTTCAAGGTCTTAAACATTTAATACCTCCTAATGCCTCCCAAAAAATACTTGTCTTGGTTGGTGGCCATAAATATATCGATATCATAAACAATTTATTCAGTGAATTAAGGTCAATTAACATGTATTAGCTAAATAAACACAACAACTGGCAAAAATATGTGAAAATTAATTGTTTTTCTTCTGTTTCCGACTTTTTTTCTCCAAAAAAGGCACCAGTTGAGGTTGAGAATAAATCGTTGCAAAAAAACAAACAACAGAAACGATTCAATTCATAGGTATGAGACCCCCAGTGCTGAAAGCTCTTTTACAGCTTTATACATAACAAGGGGGTTGGACAGTGGTGAAAAAATTAAAAAAAATGGAGGCCAAAAAGACCTCCCTTCCCTCTGAAACCCGCAAACATCTGCGGAGAAACTTGGTGGGCGCAGTAGGACTCGAACCTACGACCCGCTGATTAAGAGTCAGCTGCTCTACCAACTGAGCTATGCGCCCTAAGTATAGATATTAAACGCTTTCGTATAAAACGCTACTGGCACCTAAAACAACTTCTATGCCTTGCGTCAATATATGGCAATTTATCATTTGTAAAAAAACAAAAAAATGCGAGTAGCCCTGTTTGGTGCTATTTTATGCGGTTTTAAGGGTGATCATATCCCCATACATCAGTGTTAGTGTTGCCGTGTCAGGGAACATTCATTAAAATATGTATTAACTAATATATTTAGCATACAACACCATAGCGATTGATAATTTATAACAGGAAAGATTTATGAACGAACAAAAATGGAACGTGTATTTATCCGGTGAAATTCACACTGATTGGCGTGAACGCATTGCCGCAGGCATAGCAACCGAAAACTTACCTGTTGAATTGCTGTCACCAGTTACCGATCACGAAACATCTGACATGTGCGGTGTTAATATATTGGGAACTGAAGAAAACCCATTTTGGCAAGATCATAAGGGTGCCAGTGTAAATGCACTTAGAACCCGAACATTAATTGGTCGTGCAGATATTGTTGTGGTGCGTTTTGGTGATAAATACAAACAATGGAATGCCGCTTTTGATGCTGGCTTTGCCTCGGCAT
>JAOUJU010000160.1 GCA_029883045.1 Rhodospirillaceae bacterium | reverse complement strand
TTTTATCGCGTGAATATTTTGAAGTTGCCGCCACCCGCAGGCTATCACTGGGCGAAGCCCAGGCACTTCGTTCCAGCAAACAAACCAGTTTAACTATAATTGGTGTTGCTTATGCTTTCATGCTGACTATCCCATTTGTTAACTTGATTACCCCGGTGGTTGCCACTGCTGCCATGGTCCATCTTTTTCACAAATGGAATAAAAATAACAATTCAAGCGCAAGCACAATTGCGCCAAACGAAAATAAACCCGAGCTAAACCAACAACAACAAAATCAATTAGGCAACGAATAGTGAAAAATAAAAAATCGCATTTAGGATTTATAGCAGCGCTTAGTTTTGTTTTTGTTTTAACAGGCTGTGCCAACGTTCCAAAAAAAAATACAATTAGCGAACGGGCAAAAATAATTGCTGGTGAATTATTGGGTAAGCGCGAACCATGGATTAGTGAACACCTTGGCCAGCCAACATTTAAACGCCTAGATGGTAATGCCCAACTGTGGCAATACAAAACCAACGAATGCATTTTAAATATTTTCATTTACGAAGATATCGAAGGCGGGCAGCGCCGGGTGCTACACTTTGATGCCAGCGACTTTAGCGGCAAATCTGTTGAGCGTGTGATATGCCTTAATAGCATATAAATAGCGTCGCCTAGGCGGCGGCCACTTGTCTGGCGAAAATAACTAAACCTCTTTATTTTTAAAACTGCAGATATCGCGCAACGTACATTCAACGCACATAGGTTTGCGTGCTTTGCAGGTATAGCGCCCATGCAATATTAGCCAGTGATGAGCATGAACCATAAATTCATCTGGCACGTTTTTTAAAAGTTTATTTTCAACCTCAACCACATTTTTTCCAGGGGCCAATCCGGTGCGGTTGGAAACACGAAATATGTGTGTATCAACCGCCATGGTTGGTTCACCCCAACAAACATTTAAAACAACGTTTGCGGTTTTGCGCCCAACACCTGGAAGTTTTTGCAAATCTTCGCGCGAACGCGGCACCTGTCCGTCGTGCTCGTTCACCAACATTTGTGATAGTTTGATTACGTTTTTTGCCTTGGTGTTATAAAGGCCGATTGTTTTTATGTGCTGCTTTAGACCAGCCTCGCCCAGCTTTATCATTTTTTCTGGGCTATCAATTTTTTTGAAAAGTTTTTTTGTGGCTTTGTTTACGCCCACATCGGTTGATTGTGCCGAAAGTACTACCGCGACCAAAAGCGTAAATGGGTTTGTCCAATTAAGATCGCTTTTGGGGTGGGGTTCAATTTCACGAAGCCGGGAAAAGAATTTTTCAATGTCTGCTTTTTTCATAAACGCCAGCCTAATGCGCTGGCATCCCCATAGCAAGAATCGGGTGGGCTGGGCGCAAACAATTTGCCAATCTTAGCCCATCATGAACAAGGGTTTTAAAATCATGCAGGTATTAAACATCTTGCCTAAATCGTACATTGCCCCCCGCCAAGGCATAAACCCGTTTAAGGCATTGCTCGCTAGTTGTATTGGATTGCTTTATATTTGGCATGAACGGGCAAAAAACCGAAAATTGTTTGCAGACCTTGATAAGATGTTACTGCAAGACATCGGAATTAACGCGGTCACAAGGGATAAAGAATGCGCCAAACCGTTTTGGAAGGCCTGAACGATCAACATTTGCTTGCGGGCGAAAGCGAGACTGAACGTTATGAACGCGTGGCCACGGCCATACGCTTCATTCGCGAAAACAGGCTTGAACAACCAGAACTAACAGACGTTGCGCGCGCGGTGGGGTTAAGCCCCCATCATTTCCAGCGCCTATTTACCAGTTGGGTCGGGGTTAGCCCGAAACGGTTTTGGCCTACCTAACGCAAAACCACGCCCGGCAAATGCTGGCTGAAAATACCGATGTTTTAAATACTGCGCTCAAGGTTGGCCTATCGGGGCCGGGGCGGTTGCATGATTTATGTGTCAACATGGAAGCCGCAACACCGGGGGAAATAAAATCTGGTGGTGTGGGTATGAAAATATACACCGGCATCCACCCCTCGCCTTTTGGTGAAACGTTGATACATATAAATGAACGTGGCATTTGCGGTATTTCGTTTATCAATAAAGAAAACAAACTTGCGCGCGAGCAACGGCTATATAACCTGTGGCCTAATGCAAAATTTATTGTTGATCAGAAAAAAACCGAAAAAGTTGCCAAACGTATTTTTAACCAAACCAACAGCAATGCACCCATAGATGTTTTTGTTAAGGGAACAAATTTTCAAGTTCAGGTATGGCAAGCCCTTGTTAGGTTGGAACCGGGCACACTTGCCACTTACGGGCAAATTGCCAAGGCCATCGGCAAGCCCAAGGCAAGCCGCGCTGTCGGCGGTGCCATAGGTGCCAACCACATTGGTTTTTTAATACCGTGTCACCGGGTAATCCGCGAAGGTGGTATTTTTGGCAGTTACCACTGGGGGGTTGACCGTAAACTGGCGATGATCGGCTGGGAACAGGTCAAACGCGAAGGCTAAACCAACAAATTATATTTTTTGCTGGAATATATTTGTATCTTTTGCCAAAAATATAACCATGGTCGAAGCAATTACCATTAACGACAAACAAATTGACGGCGAACAAACGCTGGGCTTTTCCATGATCTTGCGCCCGCGCCGTTCGGCCGACCCAAAGGTTGCGTATATTTTGTGTGGCTGGTTAGCTGCCATTTGGTGTTCGGCCGGATTATTTTTTGTATTTATGGGTGGCTGGCCGGTAATGGGGTTTTTTGGTGGTGAATTTATTTTTATCGCAATCATGGTTCGTATTTTTATAAAACGCACCGAGGTGGTGGAAACAGTTGAAATAACCACAAACCAAATAACTGTCGCCAAACGCGAGCGCGGGATTGAAGAAAAAATGAATTTTCAATCTTATTGGGCGCAGGTGCATTTTAATGGGTCCAACACCGAAAACACCGCACTGGAAATTCGTTCGCACGGTGAAGCAGTAGAAATTGGAAAATTTTTATCGGCTGCGGAAAAAACCCGTGTCGCACGCCAGCTTGATGATGTTTTAAGGCGCTTAAAAACCCAAAACGTCGCGCATTGAATAAATGCCCGGTTTTTTATTATTAGACCACATGGCCGCACGCAGCGCACCGGCTGCAAAAATTTCACGCGATCCAGCCTTATGGGTTAGTTCAACCCGCTCGCCATTTGCGGCAAACATAACGGTGTGATCGCCGACTACGTCGCCACCGCGAAAAACTGCCATGCCAATATCGCCCGAACGCCTAGGCCCAACAATACCATCGCGCGCGGTTACCATTACGTCCGTCAAATTTACGCCACGGCCCTTTGCTGCCGCATGGCCCAACGCCAGCGCGGTGCCCGAGGGGGCGTCGACTTTATGACGGTGATGCATATCGGATATTTCGATATCGTAAGATTCAGGCAATACCTTAGCCGCTTGTTCGGCCAACCCAAGCAATAGGTTTACCCCAACAGAAAAATTAGCCGCCTGCACGATGGCGGTTTTTTCGCCTGCGCGTTCTAATGCGTCTTGGTGCTGGACCTCTAGACCGGTGGTGCCAATGATAAGAGCGGTTTTGTGTTCGCCCGCAAGGCTTGCGTGCATTTCGGTGACCTTGGGCGAGGTAAAATCAATAACCACATCAGATATAGCAAACAGGTTTTTACTATTGTCGATCACGTGAACGCCAATATCTTTCAGCCCGCTGGTCAACAAGCCAACATCCATGCCAATGGCGTTTGTGCCCGGTGCTTCGGTGGCACCCGCAAGCTGACAGCCATCTGTCGCCAAAACGGCGTTTATCAGCATGCGGCCCATGCGCCCTGCGGCACCGGTAATTCCAATTTTTATTTCGTTAGCCATACGGGGCCATTTCCATCTGTTCAATCAAGATTTAATGGATGATAACAGATTGCAATAATGGGGCAAGTACGGCGCCGTTACTTTAAGCCCGTGCCATAAGGTGCGCCGCCCCCTCGGGCGTTATTTTTCCTCAACGGGCAAATGGCCGCCGTTATGGATGCAACGATATTAAATAATTAGTCTTTTAAATCTTCCCATAGGTCTTTGACCTTGGAAAAGAAGCCGCCAGTTTCGGGGCTGTGTTTTTTGTCTTCGGCACCTGCTTTTTTAAGGTCTTCGAGCATTTCTTTTTGCTTTTTCGTCAGGTTAACAGGTGTTTCAACTTGTAATTCGACAAACATATCGCCGCGTGATTTTGCGTGTAGCACGCTCATGCCCTTGCTCTTTAGACGAAACTGTTGGCCCGGTTGGGTGCCAGCAGGAATATTTATGCGTGCACGCCCGCCATCAACACTGGGGACCTCAATCGAACCACCCAAAGCCGCTGTGGTCATTGGGACTGGAACGCGAATTACAATATCGGATCCATGGCGATGGAAAATACGGTGTGGTTGGATGGAAATAAAAATATACAAATCCCCTGCAGGTGCGCCGCGAAGCCCAGCTTCACCCTCGCCGCTTAAGCGAATGCGGGTTCCTTCTTCAACGCCAGCAGGAATATTTACGTTAAGGGTTTTTTCTTTGGCGACGCGTCCTTGGCCTGAGCATTTTTTACAATGTTCTTTTATTACTTTGCCTTGGCCATGGCACGATGGGCAGGTGCGCTCCACCGTGAACGGGCCTTGGCGACCGCGAACAACACCGTGCCCATGGCACGTTACGCAATTTACCGGCTCGGTCCCCGGGGCTGCCCCCGAACCATGACAGGTATCGCATTCAAC
>JAOUJU010000159.1 GCA_029883045.1 Rhodospirillaceae bacterium | reverse complement strand
AGATGCTCGCGCCGATCGGTCTCCGGGTGAATTTTACCAGCTTGATTTTGAAATGGCTTACGCCACGCAAGAAGATGTGTTTGGTGCAATTGAACCTGTTTTGGCTGGCGTGTTTGAAGAATTTGCCAATGGGCGCACAGTAACGCCTACGCCGTTTCCACGGATTAAATATCTAGATTCGATGCTTAAATATGGTTCTGACAAACCCGACCTTAGAAACCCAATTGAAATTACCGATACCACCGAACCGTTTCGTGGTTCAGATTTTGGTTTGTTTGCTAAAAACATTGAAAAAGGTTCTATCGTGCGTGCCATACCCGCACCGGGTGCGGCTGACAGGCCACGCAGCTTTTTTGATAAATTAAATGATTGGGCCCGGGGCGAAGGCGCTGGTGGACTTGGCTATATAATTTATGGTGCAGATGGCGAGGCCAAAGGCCCGATAGCTAAAAATTTGGACGCAGAACGTGTAAGTGCAATTAAAAATGCGGTTGGCGCAAAAGACGGCGATGCGGTATTTTTTGTTTGCCAACCAGTACGTATGGCCGAACGTTATGCCGGCCTCGCGCGCGATAAAATATGCGATGAGCTAGATTTGCGCGAAAGCGGATGCTTTAAATTTTGTTGGATTATAGATTATCCCATGTATGAAATGGATGAGGAAACCGGAAAAATTGAATTTTCCCATAATCCGTTTTCGATGCCCCAAGGCGGAATGGATGCACTGCAAAACAAAAACCCATTGGATATTCTAGCTTATCAGTATGACATCGTTTGCAACGGGATTGAGCTTTCATCCGGCGCAATTCGTAACCATCTGCCGGAAATTATGTATAAAGCGTTTGATATTGCTGGATACAGTTCAGATGTGGTGGAAAAAGAATTTGGCGGCATGTTAAATGCGTTTAAATTTGGCGCGCCACCGCACGGTGGTTCGGCACCCGGTATTGACCGTATGGTAATGATGCTGGCCGACGAGCCAAATATCCGCGAAGTAATAACCTTCCCGATGAATCAGCAAGCCCAGGATTTATTGATGGGCGCACCGGCGGTTGTGCAGCCCGAACGCCTGCGCGAACTTTATATAAAGCTGGCCCCACCGCCAAAAGCTAAAACCGATACTGACGACAAAGCCGATTAGTGTTTGTTTAGTTTTGGTTTGAATGGACAAGGCGAACTATACCGCTGTCTTCTTGTGCAAACCATTCTTTGGCCAATTCAACCGTGTCAAACACCAGATGGGGCGGGCCACCCATTTGATTGGTTAAAGTGGCAAGGGTTTGCGCGACGCTTTTTACAACCGGGTTATCGCCAACCGCAAATGCCGTTTTGCCGAAACGGCCATCAAAGTTAGAAAGAAATAACACAAAATCTGAAATCTGTTTGGTTGTTATGTCAACCGCCACAATTTTCATATAATCAATCAGCACGTTGTATTCGGGATAAAGTCTGTCAATTTTCATGTAGGCATCATAAGTTTCCAATGAATGCGATAAATCCAACACGCCCGAACGCCTTATATGAATAAGCTTTTCGTCGTGAATTATTTCAAACGAAGTGTCTTTGTTGGGGGTGTAATTATCGTTGGTATTTTTTTTACGGTTTGGCAAATTAACGCGACCTTATAAAGAGATTGAAGTAATTTCGGGGAGGTCGCTTCCTAGCCTTTAATCAAAATAACAATTATTAGAATAATTATAATAAAATTGATTCGTAAAAAGGTAAAGCATATTACCTTATGTGGGCATCGACCTTATGCTTTTGTGTCGGTTGGGTTTTCTATTCGGCGCAAAACTGAAAGTATATGAAGCGCGCGTTCGGCCACATCTGAAGCTGACCCTGCGTGACGGACAGCAAAGCGGTATTTCTCATCCCATATTTTTATGAAATCGCGTTTGGTGTCTGGGCGTGCGCTTTCCCCAGTTAGCGCGCCAATTGTTTTGTTGTATTCTGGGTGCAGTTCAGGCTGAAATGAAAAGTCTGAATATTCATCCCATTTCAGAATTCCTGCGGCGTAAAGATCAAGCCCCAGTTTTGCTGCTTGGCGCGGTGACATGTTGCGTGAATTGGTATTTTCTAGAATTTTTTCAAGTGGGTGCTCAATTGCGTTTATGCCCGATCCTTTTACCGTGTCCAAAGGAAGCGGGTCTTCAACTACAACTAGTTTTTGTCCCGGCTGTTTTTCGGGCCGTAGCCGCACACCGTTGTTGGGCGCGGTGGAGAAAATATTGTTTTCACCTATTTTCATTTTTCTCTCATATATGCTTGGTGCGGATGACCCATAAGCATTTGTTTAAAAAATTGCCTCGGCTACTTCTAAGCAACCGAGGCCAAGTTTGGGCTTTAGGGAGACACAGTTGAAAAAATTAATATGGCAATACAAAACTTGTTCAATTTCTCTGTAGCCTACATTTCGTTCCGTTTTGTTTTTTTAGATTAAGGGCGCACGTTTTTTTGCATGGAATGAGCACTTTTATTGAGGTCTGTGTTTTTGCTTATAATTGGGGTTTGCCTTTCTTCACATTGGGATTCGGCCGCAATTATTTTTGCGGCTTTGGCCCGAATGCGTTTTGCCCGGTACATGGCTTCATCGGCCATGTGCATTAATTCATCAGCATTTGTTTTTGCGCCAAAGCGCTGAAATCCAAAACTGGCATGGATCGCAATTGGTATGCGGTTCCAATGGACGATTGCATTATTGATTGTGCGCTCAAGCATTTCAGCCCGTGCTAACCCATTTTCCCAGTCAGTTCGTGAAAGTATGACCGCAAACTCGTCACCGCCCAACCTGCCTACGCTGTCGTGGGGGCGGACGTTCGCTTTTAAAATGTCAGCCACTTTTTGCAAGACAAGGTCACCAGCCGCATGGCCATATGTGTCGTTAATCGGTTTAAATCCATCCAAATCAATAAATATAAGGATGCCCGTTTCGTTGTAACGCTCAGCCGCAGCCAAAACGCGCTGAAGCTCTGTTTCCAACCCTCGTCGGTTAAGGGCTTTGGTCAAGCTGTCACTTAGTGCAAGCAGCTCCATTTCGGTGATTTTTTCTTTTAGGGACGATATTTTTCTTTCCACCCCCATGGCCTGCAACAATGCCGTATCCGCGGCCTCACAAAGGGCGTTAGCGTGCGCGCTTGCCGAAAGGTTTATATCCATAGTTATTATTTTTTTTAATTTCCCTACTACTGCAACTATGCTGCCGTCGTCATTTGTGTTTACGGTTTTTTGCAGTGCAATTTTTTTAATCGGGTAATTCATTATCCGTCCCATCGCAAAGTCTTCCCCATTCCCTGTCTAGTCACGATTTAATCGTTAACGCCTTTTATCAATGGCGTTAGCATTATTGCCTTAGTTAAGAGGCAATCTTTATGCCACAATTAAATTGTGCAAAATCAATGGGTTAAAAAATATTGCGATAGGTAAATATTTCCTATTCGGCAAATATTGCCCACTTAACAAGTATGAGGGGGGCATTTTTTCACCGCTACGTCGAAACAAAGCAAGCACCAGCCAATTGGCCATTTGGCCAATGGACCAACTGACAACTGGAGCGATGAATCAAAAAGGGTAGCGTGCAGATGAATTAGGAAATTTTATCGAAGGTTATTCGGATATTATGTCAACTTCGCCGTCTTCAGCAAAAAGTGCTGGGCGAAATATACCGCGAATGAATCTGGCGCCGGGCGAGGGGGTGAACGGAGCATCCTTTTTGGCCCTAACTGGGAGTGGTTCAGGCATGGTGCTAATGGCAAGTATGCGCGATCCTGGGAAAATCATCCCCGCCCTCATTCTGGCAGCGGCTTCACCCGGCGCAGTAATTATGTCTTTTACTACCTCGTCTGAATCGCCGGGTCGAATATGGGTTACCACGAAGCGCTGAATGTTGGCGGCAGGAATATTATCACAATTTTGGCTGTTATTTGGATTGCTGAACAGTGTTTTCATGATTTTTATTGGCCCCCCGGCTGGTTTTTTGGTCTATAGAATCCAGATTTAATTCTTGCGACTCCGTTAGTCCTAGTCAGGTAATTATTTTATTCCGTCCTTATGTGCCAATCGGTAAAAATCAAAAAATGGCTAAAAACCTGTGGTTTTTAATAGTTTCATTTGCGATTTTACCAGAATCAGCACTTCGTAAACTATTCCTTAACTATAATATATTCAGTGTAGTGTCAATGGCTTGCTACCTTATGTAGTGCCAACACCAACATTTAGTAGTAATGATAAAGTTGTTATCTAGTAGTCAGGGTAAACCTAATAGTAAAAATCAAATAAAAAAACTGTCCACAGGGTGCCGCCAGAATGTGTCAAGCACCAGTCCTATGAACAAGAAATTGTTCCTGTTTTTTTTAAGACATCATCAAAATTAGGTTCCAACTGGAGTAGTTATTATTCAACCGCAAGCAACAGCTTTTCAAAATAATGCCAAGCATGCCAGCCATGGTAAATCTAGCGGCGAAATTCTGACCCAGCCACTTTTTGAAGGGTTTGCCAAGGCTGGACTTACTGGTTCAGATCTGGCTGACCTTGCGGGTGTCACGGCACCAACGGTAAGCAAATGGAGGCGAGGCCTAATTCATATCCCCCCATCACGCATTGCATTTTTGACCTTAATTTTAGCCCACCTGCTAGAGGACATTTGGCAAATTAGAATCCTTGATGCTTCTTTGAGCAAAAAAAGCTCAGCATGGACCGAGCAGGCAGAAATCATTGAAGAGGTGGCCAGTGGACTGTTGAAGGTGCAAGAGCAAATAA
>JAOUJU010000158.1 GCA_029883045.1 Rhodospirillaceae bacterium | reverse complement strand
AAAAAAACCAGACAAGCCTAGCGCTGCCTGGATGGTAACCTTTACCGATCTGGTTTCACTTATGCTTACGTTTTTTGTGCTATTGTTTTCCATGTCCAACGTAAAAATGGACGAATGGGAAGCGATGATTGATACCCTGACGCAAACCCTTAACCCATCACGATTAACTACTGTTGCCGATGCTACGTCCAAATTTAATATTGGAACCATATTTCGCAAGCGGGCTATTAACCTTGATTACCTTACTACCGTATTAAGTGAATCCATGGCACAAGACCCCCTTCTTTCACAAAGTCAGTTAATGAAGCTTGATGATCGCTTAGTAATAGCGCTTCCTGGTGACCTTCTTTTTTCCACCGGTAGGGCAGTTATGACTGATGATGCAAAATCAGCACTATTTACACTGGGAAGTGTTCTCAGAAACATCGGCAATCAGATTGGCGTTAACGGTCATACCGACCCGCGCCCACCGGCTACGGGAAGCGATTTTACCTCTAACTGGGAATTGTCGTTGGCCCGCGCTGCCGCAGTTGCAAACACCATACGCAGATCAGGTTATACCGATGAAATTTTTGCATTTGGTTATGCCGCAAGCCGTTACAACCAGCTGCCCAAAATAGAAGAAGAAAAGCGCCTGCAATTGGCGCGCCGGGTTGATATTGTAGTGTTCCCAACCATCGGGGGCGATTAAACCATGGCTCGATTTAGCGCAATCATCACGCTTGTTACGATTTTGTTTGCCACTAGTTTTGGCACTGCATTTGCAGATGCGGTAAGCATTAGTTCAGCCCAGCGCGATGGGTTTGGTAGGATCGTGTTTTCATGGCCTGCGCCAGTTGGCCATGTAAGTGAAATAAATAATGGTTTGCTGGTTATAAGATTTTCACGACCAATAGAAACAAATTTGGCACCCTCACTGCGAATTATGGAAAAATATTTATCCGCAGGCGAAGTTGGTTCTGATGGAAGTAGTGTTTTATTTCGCTTAAAAGGTAATTTTGGCCTAAGGAGCTATGATTCTGGCAAAAGCATTGTGGTGGATGTGCTTGATTCTAGCTCAGGGCCAGCAACAGCAGCCACACCACCCTTGGCCGAGGCCACTAGCGCTAAAGCTACCCCTCAGATCCCCAACCAACAACAAACAGGGCCGATAGCTATTGGTGTTCGCACCGGTTTGCACAAAGGTTTTACGCGCGTTGTTTTCGATTTGCCCCAACAGTTTACCTATAGCGCAAATAGGGACGGGGAAAATATAGACATTTCATTTCAAGCACTGGCAAAAATTGATATGGGCCTTCTTGCTAATGGAAAAACACCATTCATAGGTGATGCAAGTACGTCTCAGACGAACGGGTCAACCACGGTAAATCTGGTTATAGATCCAACATCAAGGACAAGACAGTTCAGAATTGAGCGCCGAGTAGTTGTTGATGTTTATGCACCGGGAACTATTGATGGGTCTGTTCAGGTTAAAAACTCTGATCAGCAGCCAGCAAAAGATGAAATTATCCCGACCTTAGCAGAAAAACCCGGTGTAATTGTTCCGGCCAAACAAGAGCAAAAAATAACAGAAGAAAAAACACAATCAAAAGAAACACAAGACCCAGAAATACAAAAAACCGAAACACAGGCAAGTGAAACACAGGCAAGCGAAATTCAAGCAAGCGAAATTCAAGCGTCGGATGTAAGTGCACCTAGTGATACACCTATAAATCTTGAACCAAAAAAAGAAGTGGTGGAAATTCCTGCAACACAAGAATCAGCAAGGTTAAATGCGACCAGCAGTGAGGTGCGTACCGAGATAATAAAAAGCGCAGACGGTACAGTTGATTTGAAATTTAATTGGGAAGAGCCAGTTGGCGCTGCGGTTTTTAAACGTGCTGGCTATCTTTGGATAGTGTTTGATAAACGTGCCTCGGTTAATGCCAAAGGAATTGCCGCTGAAGGAAATCCAGTAATTCTATCGGTCGAACACCAAGAAACTGAAAAAGGAACGGCGCTCAGGATAAAAACTGCCGATGGAATCAACCCCGAGGTAAAACGTTCCGGGCTTTCTTGGTTGTTTGAATTTGTTCGCGCCCCTATGTTGCCAAGTGTGTCGCTTGAAACATCGGCTCAACCAAATTCCCCCCTAGGTGCAAGGTTATTTATTTCTGTTCCAGAACCAAGCGAAGTAATAGTAGTCAAAGACCCATCTGTGGGCGACAGCCTTGCTGTAATTCCTGTTATTCCCCTTAGTCACGGTATAGGCAGGGTATGGTCATACCCGCAGGTAAAGCTATTGCGATCCAAGCAGGGAATAGTTGTGCAGCCATTGGGCGATGATTTACGGGTAAGGCCGCTGAAGCAAGGGGTTGAGGTGACCAGCGCATCCAGCTTGCAGATTTCGCCAGTTAGCGCAGAAGAGTTGGCAAACGTAAAACTACAAGCAATTTTGGCCCCCGGTGATGAATCGGCATTATTAAAACCGCTCACCCGCATACTTGATTTGGAAAAGTGGAATCGCGCGGACCTAAAATCGTTTATTAATGCTAGGCAGGCATTGCAACTAGAAATTTCGTTAGCGAGAAGCGATAAAAAACTAGAAGAAACCAGAATGGAGCTTGCACGCTTTTATTTTGCCAATGCATTCTCGGCGGAAACTTTGGGTGTGATAAAGTTACTGATCGAAAAAAATCCGGAACTTGAAAAAAATCAAGAATTAGTGCTTATGCGCGGTGCATCCAGCATGCTTATGGGTCGCCTAGTTGATGCCAGAACGGATATTTATTCTGAAATACTTAACGGAAACGACGAAAGCGATTTTTGGCGTGCAGCGCTGCTGGCTGAAGAAGGAAAACTTGCTGACGCTGCTTTTGATCTCAGGCGTACAGGCGCAATTACCCGCCCATATACCAATGGCTTAAAAATGCCAATGGCAACGCTTGTGGCAACGGCGGCGGTTGAAATTGGCGATATAAAACAAGCAAATAGTTACATTGATATATTAAATCTAGAAAACCCCAGCCCATCACAGAAAAACCAGATTGATTTTGTCTCGGCTAAGCTGTTGAAACTAGAAGGTAATTTTGAAGACGCAATCGGAAAATTTGAAGAAGTAATGGACGGCGTCCATCGCCCATCTAGGGCAAGGGCAGCAGTGAGCAGAGCCCAATTATTGCAAGAGCTTGAACGGTTTTCCAACCAAGACATGATAGAAGAATATGAAAAACTTCGTTTTTCGTGGCGTGGTGGTGAATTTGAATTTTGGTTGCTGAGAAATCTAGGTCAGATGTACAGCGATGCCGGAATGTACCGCGAAGGGCTACAGGCCCTGAAGCAAGCAGCAACGTATTTTCGCGATTATAAAGAATCTTCTGACGTTACACATCAAATGTCTGATCTTTTTCAGCGTCTATATATAGATGGCGCTGCCGATGAATTAGCCCCGGTAACAGCTATAGCACTTTATGATGAATATCGCGAGCTAACACCCGCCGGCGAAAAGGGTGATGAAATGATACGCAGGCTTGCCGATAGATTAGTCACGGTTGATTTGCTTGATCGGGCCGCTGATTTGCTTGAGGGCCAAGTTGAATTCCGACTTAAGGGCGCTGAAAAGGCACGGGTTGGGGCAAGGCTTGCACTGATATATTTGTTTGATCATAAATTTGATGATGCCCTAAGGGCGCTTAATTCTTCGGATGCACCAGACCAGTCAGCCGAATTGATGCACAATCGCCTAATGCTAAGGGCGCGTGCCATGGTGGGAACCGGGCAGGGAGCAGACGTTTTAGAAATGCTCAAAGGCAACCCAAGTGCTGATTCAAATGAAATAAGGGCAGAAATATATTGGCAGCAAAAAGACTGGAAAAATGCATCCAAGATACTGGGAAAACTAGTTAGGTCATATGGTGCCAAAGCCAGAAAGCCACTTAATGACAGGCAGGCATATATGGTTTTGCGCTGGGCAGTATCAGAAACGCTTCTTAAAAATGAAAATGCAGTAGAACGCATTTTGGAAAACTATGGCAATGCCATGTTAAAAAGCCCCTACGCGCGCGCATTTACGATAATAGCGCAACCACCCGAAGCAGAGATTGTTGATTTTCGTTCTATCGGTGAAATATTAAATGAGGTTCAGGGGTTTCAGGATTTTATGGGAACCTATAAGGACCAGTTAACAGCAAAAAAACTAAGCGAGCTGTATTAATCTGTATTAAGTATGTCCGCAGACAAACCCAAGCAAACTAACGCAATAAAGCCCGGCATTAAACCGGGCTTTATTTTTATGTGGTGGGCACAAAAGTTATTTGGATATTTTAATTTTGCGCGTCTCTGATGTTTGGGTTTCGGGTAATTTAGCCATTTCAACCTTAAGCACGCCGTTTTCAAACGATGCCTTGACGCTGTCAGCATTAACGTTTTGTGGAATACGGAAAGAGCGAACAACCGAACCATAACGTCTTTCACTTAGGTGATAATTTTCTTTTTCCTCTTTCTTTTCCTCAAGTTTTTCCCCGCTGATTGTCAACATGTCACCGTTCAGTGAAATATCTATGTCGCCTTCGTTCATTCCCGGCAATTCAACCGATATATTGTATGATTTGCCGTTTTCGCTGACATCACTGCGCGGTGCCATTTTACCAAAGTTAACAAAGGTATCTTCCAAGTGCTTCAGCGGTTCAATCTCGGCTATGTTTTTTCCAAATTGGCCAAAACGGCCAAACGAAACGTTGGAAAAAAACCTGTCGAAAATCTGGTCAACCTCTTCCCTGAGTACG
>JAOUJU010000157.1 GCA_029883045.1 Rhodospirillaceae bacterium | reverse complement strand
ACACCACCTTAATAGATTATGCATCGGATTTGCGTGCGCCAACCCCAACTGCGGCTGCCGAAATGGCGGTTCCTGTAAGATCGGAACTTGTGGCCAACATAATGGACGAGGGTGCAAGGCTAGCCCGCCTAGGCACGCGCATAACCACGGGGCGCAAAACGGTGCTTTCGGGTATTGTTCGCGGTCTTCCCGACCTTGTTGGGGTATTGGGCACCGCAAGTCACAGATTAGATGATTGGAGCGCACGCCTAGGCGGCAGCCTAAGGGCAGGGGTCGATCGTCGCCTTAGGCGCATCGCCCAAAGTTCCAGCGGGTTGGTAAACCCCGGTGCACGTTTAGCCTATGCACAACAGCGATTAGAACAAGGGAAGTCGCGCTTGGTGCGTGGTGGAAAAAAATATATCTCAAGACGACGCGAAATAATTTCGCAATCAGGGCGTTTATTGGATGGGTTTTCATACCAGCGGGTATTGGACCGGGGCTTTGTATTACTGCAAGACAAAAAAGGCAATGCAATTACCCGGGCAGCAAAACTTAACACCGGCGATGATGTAACGTTGCATATGGCTGATGGAAATGTTGGCGCGCGTATCACGGCCACGCAATCACCACAAACACAGCAAAAAGCCAAAACCAAATCAACAGTAACAAAAACTGATACAAGGCAGGGAAAATTGTTGTGAAAAATATATTTATAAAAATATTTTTGCTTTTTATTGTGATGGCCCCGCCATTAGCCAGTACGGCTGCTGAGGATATTTCGTTTGATGGCAACCTTACCCAAGGCGGTCTTGTAATTGGCGCTGTGCCAACGGGAACAAAAATAAAACTTTCCGGTGAAAATGTGGCTGTTGCCAAAAATGGAACATTCATAATTGGCTTTGGTCGTGATGCCGCCCCACAGGTTTCGCTTGAAATAAATTATCCTGATGGACGGGAAGAATTGCACACACTGCTAATTGCATCGCGCGAATATGACATCCAACATATTGATGGATTGCCACAAAGGAAAGTAACCCCAAATCCCGAAGATATTGCCCGCATTAAGGCCGATAATTATAAAATTGGCGAAGTCCGCGTAACAATAAGCGAATTAACAGATTTTCTTTCCGGCTTTGATTGGCCGGTAACAGGCCCTATATCAGGGGTATTTGGCTCGCAACGCATACTTAACGGCAATCCTAAAAATCCGCACAACGGGGTTGATGTTGCTGCGCCCAAAGGAAGCATAATTCGCGCACCAGCTAGTGGCATTGTGGCGTTGGTTCATCAAGATATGTTTTATACCGGTAAAACCATGATGATAAATCACGGTCTTGGCCTTAGCACCGTTTATGCCCACATGGATTCAATTAGCGTTAACCCGGGCCAGATAGTTAAAAAAGGCGATCCCATTGGCACGGTTGGCAATACCGGGCGAACAACGGGTCCGCATCTGCACTGGGGAATGACGTGGAAAACCACCCATCTCGACCCTGAATTGGTGGTTCCACCTATGCCTAAAATAAATAATATAGCCGATTAATTCGGCCAGCGCCGATGTAGCCATAACCATTGGCCGGGGTTTTGCTCAATCCAATTTTCCAGCATTTTGTTGACCGCCAGCATTATCGTGGCGACGTCTTTTTCCCGTTCACCAGTTTTTTCAAATTGTAATGGTGGGTGAAATATAAGACGGAAATTTGCGCCATTTTCGCGAATACATTGCACTGGAATAATTGGTGCATCAAAACGCAGGGCAAATTCCGCCAGTGCCGTTCCGGTCATGGCATCACGACCAAAAAATGGAACCGCAATTCCATCATTTAGCTTTTGATCCACCAAAATGCCAAGCGATTGCCCTTTTTTCAACAGGGAAAATGCGCGCTTTGCCCCGGGCGCCCCTTTGGGGATGAGTTCACCCGAATGCGCACGTTTGGAGAAAATTTTAAACATTAGCGGATTGTTGGGGGCGCGATAAAATGCATTTACAATTACGTCATATAAAACTGGCGACATTACAACCGTTTCCCAGTTGCCCAGATGGGCGGAAAAATACAATGTCGGCTTTCCATTTTTGCCCGCATTTTTTAGATAATCTTCACCATCTATGGTTATGCGGTTTTTTAGGCGGTCAATCATTGCAAACTCAACCCCGGTGCGGCCTAAGTTTTCCCAGACGTCTTTTATTATTTCATTTATTTCGTCATTTGATTTATCGGGAAATGCCATTTTAAGATTATTTCTGGCAGTCCGTGTAGCGCCGGCAATGTGGGGGCCGATAAACCTTGCCACCTTGCCCCCAAGATTTGACGCGAAGTCCAGCGGTAGCAGACGTAAAAGAAAAAAACCGATATAGGCAAAAAACACAGATATATAATCTAGCAAACGTGCCGGGCGATAACTGATGGGTTCTAATTGTTCAGCCATCTTTAAAAACCTCAGCTAACATTTTTTTTAATGTTATTTCGTCGTTATTGCCCAGCTTAGCTTTTATCTGCAGTATAATTATTTTTTCAATTAAATATGCGGGTATTTTTACCGCATCCTTTTCGGTGGTAACAACCACGCAATTGGCATCTTTTGCTTGTTGTAAAATTGGTAAAATATCATTTTCTGAATATGGGTGATGGTCGGGAAAGGGGTATTGGTATTTAACGTTGCAGCCAATATTTTGCAAAGTTTCAAAGAATTTTTCTGGTCTGCCGATGCCAGCAAAAGCAACGACATCTAGGTTTTTTATATCGCTTGCGTTAACAGGATCAAGAACCGCATTCATAATTTTTATTTCCGGGCTGGCAGCCGTGATGTCAGCGCGGGCAGCAAATTTATCTTCACCAACAATTACTACTGCATCGGCACGTTTAATTCCGCTAGTTATGCTTTCGCGCAATGGCCCAGCGGGTAATATCATTTTGTTGCCAAAACCAAACCCGCCATCAACAACTACAATTGAAAGATCTTTTTTGACCGATGGGTTTTGAAAACCATCATCAAGAATTATAACGTCTGCACCGTTATCAATGGCGGTCTTTACGCCAGCCTTGCGATCCTTGGCAACCCAGGTGGTAGCCGTTGCTGCCAACAAAATTGCCTCATCCCCAGTTTCGTTAAAATCAGCATTTGTGTGCTCTACCCTTAGTGGCCACGTGGACTTGCCACCATAACCGCGGGTAACGATGTGTGGATTTTTTCCTAGCTGTTTAATTTGATCAGCAATATGAACGGCCATCGGGGTTTTGCCTGCACCGCCAGCAACAATGTTGCCAACACAAATAACCGGAACGTCTGCTTGCCATGGCGCGGTAGTGCAACGTACAGCAGCGCTGCCCATCCGATAAATAATGCTTAAGGGATAAAGCAGCCATGCGCTTATGCCAGTTTGTTGCCAGTGCTTTGGAGTTTTAATCATGGCCCATCATCGGCCTTTGTAAAAAAAGGTTCAAGCTCCGCCATTACCTTTTCAATTATATCCGCCATCGATCCCGCCAAGCTAAGGGCGTTTACCGCCATTTTTTCACACTGATCGGGGTTGTTAAGCAGGGTGGAAATGGTTGGCGCTAGTTCGCTTGCGTTTTTTAGCTGAATAGCCGCCCCCGCTTCAAGTAGGGCGGATGAAATATCTTCGAAATTATCCATATTGGGGCCAAAAATTATTGCACTATTCAGCCACGCGGCTTCAAGCGGGTTCTGCCCACCGCTACCGACAAGCGATTTGCCCATAAACACAATTTTTGCAAGCCTGCAAAAAATACCTAGTTCACCAATTGTGTCGGCCAGATATATTTGAGTAGCAGGGGTAATGTTTTGTTTGGCACTGCGTCGCGCCACATTTAGCCCAAGCAACGATAGCTCAATTGCTATTTCTTCTGCGCGCCCGGGGTGGCGGGGAATAATTATGCTTAGTAACCCATTGTGGGTTTGTTCCAATGTTTTGTGTGCTTGGGCTATTATGGCTTCTTCGCCCGGATGGGTGGAAACGCTAAGCCATATTTGCCGTTTGGTGGTTTCCTGTTTTATTTTTTCCAGTTCATTTTCATCATAAGGCAGTGGACCAGAAGCATATTTAAGGTTTCCCGGTGCGCTGACATTGGGCGCGCCAAGTTCTATAAATCGTTTTGCATCTAATTCGCTGCCAGCCATCACGGCAGCAAATGATTTAAGAATTTGTTTTATTATTCCGGGATAATTTTTCCATCGCTCGAACGAACGTTTTGACATACGCCCGTTTAGCACCACCATAGCTATTGCAGATGCGCGGGTTTCAACAACCATGTTGGGCCAGAATTCGGATTCTGCCCATATGGCGAAATCGGGTTTCCAATGTTCTAGAAAACGCCTTATGTATTTTACCCGATCAACCGGAACATATTGATGAATGGCGCGCCCGCTTAAACGTTCTTTCATTAATTGGGCAGATGTAACAGTTCCAGTGGTAACCAAAACCGACCAGCCGTCGTATTTTTGCAAAATATTTTCAATTACCTTCAGCATTGAAATTGATTCACCAACACTAGCTGCGTGAATCCACACCAACTTTCCACTCGGTCGGGCAATTGATGCAATGCCAAGGCGTTCGGAAAAACGTTCCGGGTCTTCTTTGCCTTTTTTAAGGCGACGCGAAAGGTAAAGTGCAATTAACGGCGCGCCAAGGGTTGTAAGCATACGGTAAAATGAAAGAATCATATCGTTCCCTTATCAAGTGGCGCAGGCTCAGGGGTAATTATACCAGTTTCTTTATCTAGCCTTTGCGTCATCTGGTTAAGGGTTTGTTCCATGGTATAGCGAATT
>JAOUJU010000156.1 GCA_029883045.1 Rhodospirillaceae bacterium | reverse complement strand
TTGCATCTGAACCCAGCGCAATAATTAAATCTGGTTTGGTAAATGCCGAACTTGATACATCTGCGCGTGATGAATTGTTGCAGCTACAGTTTATTTGCGGAAAAAAAACAGCATTCGCCAACATACAACGCGTTATGCCGGGCGAAACATTGATTATTGAAAATGGTAAAATAATTGAACGTCACATTAAAAAGGCGCTAGCCGATGGCGGGCCAATAAGTACAACAAGCGGTGAAGCATTGTTTACACTGGATAAGGTTTTGAACGATAGCGTCACAGTGCACCAACGTGCAGATGTTCCATATGGAATGTTTCTTTCGGGCGGAATTGATTCATCAACCCTGTTGGCAATGATGAGCAGGCTTAACCCAAGACCTGTTGTTGCCTTTACCGCAGGCTTTCCTGGAACCGAAGCAAATGATGAACGCGAACTTGCACGAAAATTAGCCAAAGCCGAAGGGGCAGATCATATTGAGGTTGAATTTACTGCAGATGATATGTGGGAATTATTGCCAGCAATCGCTTCGCATATGGATGACCCGGCAGCCGATTATGCGCTACTGCCAACATGGAAACTTGCCCAAGCGGCTAAAAAAAACGGCATCAAGGTGGTATTGACCGGAGAGGGTGGTGATGAATTATTTGGCGGATACGGTCGGTATCGTACAGCCAGAAGAATTATTTTTTCAAAAGATATGTACCGCAAGGGTATCCTTGAAAACAAAAACATTCTTAAATTATCTGACCCAGAAAAAAAATGGCGCCGCGAAATGGAATTGGCCGCAATTGATGGGGCGTCCAATGGACGCACGCGCCTGCAACAGGTGCAAGCGCAAGATATTGCAACGTGGCTGCCAAATGATTTGCTAGGCAAGGTTGATCGTATGCTTATGGCCCACGGGGTCGAAGGCCGGGTGCCGTTCCTTGATAAACAAATAGCAGATTTTGCTTTTTTCCTTCCTGATGGACTAAAGGTGCGCCGCGGTCTTGGCCATGGCCTAGGCAAATGGATTTTGCGCAAATGGTTGGAGACCGCAATGCCATCTGCACAAGCGTTTTCGCGTAAACGCGGCTTTAGCGTACCGGTGGGTGAATGGATGGCGACGCGAGGTGCAGATATTGGACGCGCAGTGGCCGGGCAGGAAGGTATTGCTGAAATCTGCAACCCCGAGGCAGTAAGGGCAATTTATGCTGATTCAAGCCCCGCAAACGCAAAAGCCAGATGGACCTTGCTTTTTTATGCCGTATGGCACCAGATCCACATTAACGGAAGCAAGCCTGATGGTGGTGTTTTTGATATAATTTAATATTATATTATGGTGTGATATATGGCATTTACTAAACGCTAATATACTGAAATTATATGAAACATGACTGACAACAAAAACACAAATAATGATAGTGGAAAAATAATTCCCGGCGATCCGTCCGATATTAAAGGTGAGGGTGCTGGGCATGGTTTTGACAAGGTAAAATTTATCGCTAACAAGTCAATTTTTGACGAGGGCGATGCTGGTGATGCCGCATATCTTATTCTTAGCGGCAAGGTAGAAATTCGCAAAGGGGTTCATTCTTCTTCGCCACAAATTTTAGCCACGCTGGAAAAGGGCGAGGCCTTTGGTGAAATGGCATTATTTGATGACAGTCCACGCATGGCGCAAGCCATTGCCAGATCGGATGTGTTGCTTATACGTATCTCTCGAGATGAATTTCTCAGACGATTGGAATCAGTTGACCCTATAATGCGTACAACGGTGATGTACATGGTCAAGCGCGTGCGCGATATGGCAAGTGAATTCATGCGGCGCAAGGGAATTGACTGGCATGAATGGCGCAAAGAAGACAAGACGCCTTTTGTTAAATAATCAAAAATGATTCTTGGGTAATATTAAGCATGACATCTCCAGCCAGTATTAAAATCCGCCGTCCGGACGACTGGCACGTTCATTTGCGCGACGATGAAATGCTTGCAGCAGTTGCCCCGTATACTGCAAATGTGTTTGCCCGCGCCATAGTTATGCCCAATCTAAAAAAACCAGTTGTATTGACCAGCGATGCAGTCGCTTACCGCAAACGTATATTAAAAGCCACTGACGGCACTGGGTTTATCCCACTAATGACAGCCTATCTGACCGATGCAACCAACCCCAGCGACCTTGAAAAAGGTTTTAATGATGGTGTGTTTGTTGCTGCAAAATTATACCCGGCGGGTGCGACCACTAATTCCGAAAGCGGCGTTACCGATATAAATAAAATTTCTTCGGTAATTGAAAAAATGGAAGAACTTTCCATGCCGCTTTTGGTGCATGGCGAGGTAACCAGCCCTGATATAGACGTGTTTGATCGCGAAGCCGTATTTATTGACCGGGTTCTTGAACCATTATTAAAAAAACATCAGGGTCTTAAGGTTGTGTTTGAACACATCACAACATCACAAGCGGTGCAATTTGTAAGGGCGGCAGGGCCGCGGGTGGGTGCCACCGTTACAATCCATCACATGATTATTAATCGCAGCGATATGTTCAAGGGTGGAATTCGTCCGCACCTTTATTGTCTACCGGTGGCCAAACGTGAACAACACCGCTTGGCCTTGGTTGAGGCCGCGACATCGGGGGAGAAATGTTTTTTCTTAGGAACCGATACCGCACCACATAGCGTTAACGTCAAGGAAAGCGCATGTGGTTGCGCGGGTATTTTTTCTGCCCCATCTGCGATTGAGCTTTACGCCCAAGCGTTTGATGAAGCTGGCGCATTGGAAAACCTAGAATCCTTTGCCAGCCTCAATGGTCCAGCATTTTATGGTATGGATGCAAATGTGGACGAAATAACATTAACACGCGAAAGTTGGAAAGTTCCCGAAGTTATCGAAGTTCCGGGAACAGGTGGTGTTGCCCCGTTCATGGCGGGAAAGGAAATTCAGTGGAAAATTTCCTGAAAAAAAGTAATTAAATGTCCAGAATTCAAGCTCACCTAATGTTGATCCTGACCGCGATGATTTGGGGTTCAACCTTTATCGTCCAAAAAACTGCATTTAGCGGCGAGGATGCTACGCTAGATGGCGCGGTTGGCCCTATTTTGTTTACATCATTCAGGTTTTTTCTTGGCGCATTAGTTATTTTACCTTTGGTGGTGCGCGAAAAAAACCGAAAAGCAGTACCGCTATCAACCAACCACATTATGATATTTATTTTAACTGGTGTAGTGCTATTCATTGCAAGCATCACCCAGCAAATAGGTATCATAACCACGTCTGTTACCAACGCAGGGTTCTTGACCGCATTTTATGTTCCCCTTGTACCAATTTTAGCATTAGTTTTGTTTCGTACTTGGCCACGCATTATTGTTTGGCCGGCGGCTATGGGGTGTGTGGCCGGGGCGTACATGCTTAATGGCGGTAATTTAACCGAATTTTCAATTGGCGATATTTGGGTTTTATTAAGTGCAATTTTTTGGGCATTGCATATTACCCTTATTGGAATATTTGCCGCGTCAAGTTCCAGACCGTTTGCACTGTCGTTCATTCAGTTTGGCGTAAGTGGGTTAATTGGCATTGTTGGTGCCGCCATGTTTGAAACAGTGGACATATCCGGAATTATAAATATTGCGCCTGAAATAATTTATGCAGGCATTATTTCAGTTGGCATGGCCTATACCATGCAGGTGGTGGCACAAGGTTATACCCACCCGGCAACGGCAGCCATAATAATGAGTTCCGAAATGTTATTTGCCGCATTATTTGCCGCAATATTTTTGGGTGAACGCTTAAGTGTTATGGGCTTGGTCGGCTGTGGGCTAATATTTGCAAGCGCGCTGGCAGTTGAAATTGCGCCATACATTAAAATACGACGGTCCATAAACAAAGAAACTATATAATATTTATCCGTTTGCTGGTTTCATGTGTCGACTGACACGAGTTTCAATTATTTTGAACCCACGGGTCAGTACGTATGTAATGGCTAAATAAAACAATCCGGCAACTATCAGAAATTCGGTTTGCATATATGTGCGTGCAATTACCGTTTGCGTCATACCGGTTAAATCTAGCAATGTTATGGTGCTCGCAAGGGCCGAACCTTTTAACATCAAAATTATTTCATTGCCATAAGCTGGAACCGCAATGCGAATTGCTTGGGGGAACACCACCCGCCTAAATACCTGAACCGGGTTCATCCCCATGCTTTTGGCCGCTTCGACTTGGCCTTTTGGCACCGCTTGAATTGCGCCACGTAATATTTCTGCGGTATAGGCCCCGGTGTTAAGTGAAAACGCGATTATGGCGCACCAATATGCTTCACGTAACACGGCCCACATAAAGCTTTCACGTATAAATTCAAATTGACTTAGGCCATAGTAAATAAGGAATATTTGCACCAACAATGGCGTGCCGCGAAAAAAGAAAATATACCCGTAGGCGGGCCAGCGAATATATTTATTTTGTGATAAACGCATCAGCGCCACGGGCAGGGCGATGAGCGCACCAATAAATAAAGACAACGCCATAAGTTCAAGCGTAGTAAATGCACCATCCAAAATTTTTGGCAGGTATTTCCATATGGTCGCAAAATCAATCATCCGTGCGACCTTTCGATACCGCGGGCCGCGCGTTGCTCAGCTTTGTGCAGCACACGCATGGTAATTATTGTTAGCAAAAGATAAATTATTGCCGCCACTAGATAGAATGTGAACGGTTCTTTGGTAAAGCTAACCGCAACCTTGGTTTGGCGCATTAGCTCTTCAAGTCCGATTATGGATACAAGTGATGTATCTTTTAACAACACCAAAAACAGATTGCCCAATCC
>JAOUJU010000155.1 GCA_029883045.1 Rhodospirillaceae bacterium | reverse complement strand
ATTGCTGAAAGGTTTCTGAATTTTACCGGTACGACCGCGTGCGCGTGGGCGCCAGCGTTTCATTACCAGTGCACGCCCAACGGTAACCTCTTCCACGAAAAGACGGTCTACATCGAGCTGGTGATTGTTTTCGGCGTTAGCGATGGCGCTTTCCAATACTCTTTTTACATCTTGTGCAATACGGCGCTTTGAAAATGTAAGCTCGCCCAATGCTTGTTCGCAGGATTTACCACGAATGGTAGCCGCTACTAGGTTGAGCTTCTGGGCGCTGGTGCGAATCATTTTCGCACTTGCCATTGCTTGGTTTTCGCCGAGTTGGCGTTGTGTGCTTTTCTTACCCATCATTAAGCCCTCTTGACCTTTTTATCGCCGGCTGCATGTCCGGTATAAGTACGGGTCGGAGAAAATTCACCGAACTTGTGCCCGATCATGTCTTCGTTGACCATTACGGGAATAAACTTTTTACCGTTGTAAACGCCAAAAGTCAGTCCTACGAACTGTGGCAAAATGGTAGAGCGGCGTGACCATGTCTTGATGACCTGATTACGACCCGACCCACGAGCTTCCTCTGCCTTTTTCAAGAGGTAGCCATCTACAAAGGGACCTTTCCAAACGGAACGTGGCACTATTACCTCCTATTATTTCTTTTTCGCATGACGGCTGCGCACGATGAGCCTGTCCGTCTGCTTGTTGGAACGAGTGCGCTTGCCCTTAGTAGGCTTGCCCCACGGTGATACCGGATGACGACCGCCCGATGTACGGCCTTCGCCGCCACCATGTGGGTGATCTACTGGGTTCATGGCAACGCCACGAACCGAAGGACGCTTGCCGAGCCAGCGCTTGCGCCCGGCTTTGCCGAGCTTAATGTTTTGTTTGTCAGGGTTAGAAACCGCACCGATTGTGGCAAAGCATTCTGCCCGAACAATGCGAACCTCACCAGACATCAAACGGATTTGGGCGTTGCCTTGATCTTTGCCCACCAACTGAACGTAAGTTCCAGCTGAACGTGCAATCTGACCACCCTTGCCTATTTTCATTTCTACGTTGTGAACAATGGTGCCCACAGGAATGTTAGCCAATGGCAATGCGTTGCCTGGTTTAATATCGGCTTTGCTAGCAGATTCAATTTTGTCACCAACGGCCATGCGTTGCGGCGCAAGGATGTATGACTTTTCACCATCTTCATAAGTGATAAGTGCGATGAACGCCGTACGGTTGGGATCATATTCAATCCGTTCCACGGTTGCAAAACCTTGCTTGGTGCGCTTGAAATCAATCATGCGATAGCGACGCTTGTGCCCACCACCAATGCGGCGCGCAGTAATGCGCCCGGTGTTGTTGCGACCACCGTTTTTGCGCAAGCCTTCGGTTAGGCTTTTTTCCGGACGACCCTTCCAGATGGAAGAGCGATCAACCAACACAAGTCCACGACGACTTGGAGTTGATGGTTTATATTGCTTGAGTGCCATAGTTCACTTCACCCTTTGACCTTAAAGACCTGACGTAACGTCGATGGACTGGCCTTCGGCCAATGTTACGACAGCTTTTTTTATGTCACCACGTTTACCGGTGTGACCACGAAAGCGCTTGTACTTGCCCTTGGTTGTAAGGGTATTAACCGCATCAACCTTGACCTTGAACAGTTCTTCCACTGCTTTGCGAATTTCGGGCTTGCTAGCATCCAGCGGAACCTGAAAACAAACCTGATTATGTTCAGAAATCAGTGTCGATTTTTCGGTAATAACCGGACGACGAATAATTTCATACATACGTTCTGTGCTTACTACTTGTTTTGTGGTGCTCATTTCAGGCGCTCCTGCAACTTTTCAACGGCATCCTTGGTAAGTACCAGCGTATCGCGGCGCATGATGTCATAAACATTTGCGCCCTGACTTGGTAGTACGTCCAAACCAACAATGTTACGCGCAGCACGAGCAAAACCTTCGTCCACGGATGCGCCATCAATAACTAGGGTTGAACCCCATGACAGTTTTTCCATGTGCTTAATAAGCGCTGCTGTCTTTGGTGTTTTCATTTCTGCCTTATCAAGGATGAACAGCTTGCCTTCGGCCTGTTTGGAAGAAAGAGCTGTCTTTAACGCAAGGGCGCGAACCTTTTTCGGCAAGTTATGGGCGTGATCGCGCTTTTTAGGGCCGAAAACGATACCGCCACCACGCATCTGTGGAGCACGGCTTGTACCTTGACGGGCATTACCTGTTCCCTTCTGGTTGAACGGTTTTTTACCGCCACCGGAAACTTCTGAACGACCTTTGGTTTGTTGAATACCGATGCGGCGCTTGGCAAGCTGCCAATTAACTGCGCGCGCCAGGAGGTCGGAGCGAACCCGGAGACCGAAAATCGTATCATCCAGATCGACTGAGCCGACCTTCTTGTTTTCAATGCTGATGATATCCAGCTTCATTTTCTTATTCCTTCACTTCGCCGGCGTCAGCTTCGGCCACAACTTCGGATGGTGCCTCAACTTCTGCGGGGGCTTCGCCAACAGCTTCGCCCTTTAACTTTGCCGGGAATGGCAGGTCATCGCTGTGCTTTTTCTTGATGGCGTCGCGAACTAAAACCCAGCCGCCTTTTGAACCGGGGACTGCGCCCTTTACCAAAATCAGGCCTTTCGCATCGTCAGTTGCAACAATTTCAAGGTTAAGCTGCGTAACGCGGGTAGCACCCATGTGACCAGCCATTTTTTTGCCTTTAAAAACCTTGCCCGGATCTTGGCATTGGCCAGTTGAACCGTGGGCACGATGGGAAATTGACACACCGTGCGAGGCACGCATGCCGCCAAAGTTATGGCGCTTCATGGAACCGGCAAAACCCTTACCGATGGATGTTCCGGTTACATCAACCATTTGACCGTCAACAAAGTGGCTGGGCGCGATTTCTGCACCAACGGCAACAAGGCCGTCTGCAGGAACGCGAAACTCAACAACTTTCTTTTTTGGCTCAACTTTTGCCTTGGCGAAATGTCCGCGCTGGGCTTTGGTTTGGCGTTTCGCTTTAGCAGCGCCTACGCCTAGTTGAATTGCTGTATAACCGTCTGTTTCCACAGTCTTCTGGGAAATAACTTGGCATCCGTCTACTTTAAGTACCGTAACTGGTACATGGGTGCCATCATCCTTGAAGACGCGGGACATACCAACCTTAAGTGCGATCATTCCGGTGCGCATTGGTCCCTTATTCCTTGTTCTTGGGGTCTAGTTAAATAAGACCCGGGGTTAAAGTTTAATCTCGACGTCAACACCAGCCGCAAGGTCGAGCTTCATAAGCGCGTCCACGGTTTGTGGTGTTGGGTCAACGATGTCTAGCACACGCTTGTGCGTGCGGATTTCAAACTGTTCGCGCGATTTTTTGTTAACGTGCGGTGAGCGCAAAACAGTAAATTTTTCAATCCGTGTAGGAAGCGGAATAGGACCGCGAACCTCTGCGCCAGTGCGGCGCGCGGTGTTTACGATTTCACCAGCGGACTGATCCAGTACACGGTGATCGTAAGCTTTTAAACGGATGCGGATGCTTTGATGTTCCATCTGCTTTTACCTATTCCTAAAATTTAATGATCACCCGACAATCGGGATAATCAATGTTCCTGTTACCAGAGTTTAAGCAATCACCTTAGCTACAACGCCCGCACCAACGGTACGGCCACCTTCGCGGATAGCAAAACGCAGGCCTTCGTCCATGGCGATTGGCGCAATAAGCGTTACTTCCATAGAGATATTATCGCCTGGCATGACCATTTCTGTGCCATCTGGCAGTTTTACCGAACCGGTAACGTCGGTGGTACGGAAGTAAAACTGTGGACGGTAGTTAGAGAAGAACGGGGTATGACGCCCACCCTCTTCCTTGGTCAGAATGTAGGCTTCTGCGGTGAATGTGGTGTGCGGGGTGATGGAGCCTTTGGCAGCCAGAACCTGACCACGTTCAACTTCTTCACGTTTGGTACCACGTAGCAATACACCAACGTTATCACCAGCTTCACCGGAATCCAGCAATTTGCGGAACATTTCAACACCGGTACAGGTGGTTGTGATGGTGTCTTTGATGCCAACGATTTCGATTTCGTCGCCAACTTTAACCACGCCACTTTCGATACGACCGGTTACCACGGTGCCACGACCAGAGATTGAGAACACATCTTCGATTGGCATCAAGAACGGCTTGTTCTTAGGACGTTCTGGCTGCGGGATGTATTCATCAACAGCTTTCATAAGTTCCAAGATAGAGTTCTTGCCGATTTCATCATCGCGGCCTTCAAGGGCTGCTAGGGCAGAACCTTTGATGATGGGAATATCGTCGCCAGGGAAATCATAGCTTGATAGAAGCTCACGGATTTCCATTTCAACTAGTTCAAGAAGTTCAGCGTCATCAACCTGATCAACCTTGTTCATGTAAACAACCAGCGATGGAACGCCAACCTGACGGGCTAGCAAGATGTGCTCGCGGGTCTGGGGCATGGGGCCATCAGCAGCTGAAACAACCAAGATACCGCCATCCATCTGAGCCGCACCGGTGATCATGTTTTTCACATAATCAGCATGGCCCGGGCAATCAACGTGGGCATAATGGCGATTGGCGGTTTCATATTCAACGTGGGCAGTTGAAATGGTGATGCCGCGTTCGCGTTCTTCAGGGGCTTTGTCGATATCGGCATAGCCAGAGAAAGTGGCTCCGCCGGTTTCGGCTAGAACTTTGGTGATAGCAGCTGTCAACGTGGTTTTACCATGATCAACGTGACCAACGGTGCCGATGTTGCAGTGCGGTTTAGTACGCTCAAACTTTTCCTTAGACAT
>JAOUJU010000154.1 GCA_029883045.1 Rhodospirillaceae bacterium | reverse complement strand
AGCCAATCTGGTGGTGGACTTGCCCTATAAAACATGTGAATGCAGCAATGGAACATCGGACCCAACCTGCCTTGTGGTATGCCCGGTTAGTACGTTGCGTCATTATGTTGTTATTAACGCCAATTATACTTATGTTCCGATTTTTTTGCCCACCAACATTGTGCTGAATGAAACCAGCACAATCAGGATTCAATAAGAAGGCGCCAAAAAAATAATGAAGAAATTATATTCACCAATATATAAAAACTGGCGAAAATACATTGCAAACAATCGCGGTGTTGCCGCTGTTGAATTTGCAATTATTGCCCCGGTTTTTTTAATGTTTGTGATGGGAATAATTGATTTTGGCCGCGCCTACTTCATCAAAAGCTCTATGCAGTATGTGGTTGAACAGGCGGCGCGCCATGCAATGGTTAATCCTGGCATTCTTGTATCCGATCTGAATGCCTACGCCGATGGTCAAGCTGCGGGCATTACCCTTGTCGGTGCGACCTTCAATTCAGCTATAGATGACAGTGGTGCTATAAATTTTGTTACCATAAGCGGAACATATACTTTTAATTTCTTTACCCCATTGGTTGGAACAACGCTTACACTTAATTCAAAATCAGTTACCCCAATAAGCGAAGATTAAAACCTATCTGCCATCCATCCAACCAAGGCCGCTTAAGGTATTTTCTTTTGGGTGGTATTCGCACCCTACCCAGCCGTCAAATCCAGTTTGGTCTATTAACTTAAAAACTTCTGAAAAATCTGTGTCGCCATAATTTGGTTCATTGCGTCCCGGGGCGCCCGCAACCTGAAAATGACGAATCATTGGCATGTATCGCGCCACGGAATAAATCAGATCCAGTTCCTGCATCGAGGCGTGATACAGGTCATACTGCATGCAAACGTTTTTTAATTCGCTCGCTTGAATTATGTCTGCCGCATCTTCTGGCAGGTTTATCAAATACCCCGGCATATCGATAGGGTTGATAGGTTCAATCAATGCTTCAAGCCCATGCAGGCTAAAATATGAACCCGCAGTTTTGATGTTTTGTAAAAAAGTATCTTTATAAAGATCTTTTTCATTATCGGGCGCTATTCCAGCAAGAATGTGCACCCTAGGGCAACCGAGTATGCGCGCATAAAGAGCCGCTTTTTCCACCCCCTCGTTAAATTCACTTTCCCTGCCGGGAATTGCCCCCACCCCCCTGTCGCCAGCACCCCAGTTACCGGGCGGCGCATTAAACAGCACAATCTTTACCCCTGCATCATCGGCAAGCTGGCGCAAGTTTTCGGCCTTATATTCATAGGGAAATAGGAATTCGACGCCCTTAAACCCCGCCCGTGCAGCGGCAGCGAAACGCGCCTCAAACGGAAGTTCGGTAAATAGAAATGAAATATTGGCAGCAAAATGTGGCATCTATGGATATGAAGCTGAAAATAGACATATTTCAAGTAAGGAATTGCATTTAAACTCAATTCATCAGGTTGCGCGAAGGGGCGCTAGGTAATAAGTTTAGTCCTAAGTTTACCGCAAACCCCAGAATCAAAGAAACCAATTCATGAAATCGGACCTGATCCAAAAATATGACCTGCGCGTTCCGCGTTATACCAGCTATCCCACCTCACCCCAGTTTAATGAACAGGTGGACGGTGCTGTGTACAAACGCTGGCTTGGTGAGCTTGACCCAAAAACTGAGCTTTCACTTTATTTCCACATACCATTTTGTGATGAAATGTGTTCGTTCTGCGGATGTTATACAAAAATCGTAAAACGCTATGAACCAGTTTCCGAATACATGACAGCACTTTTGACAGAAATTGACCTTGTCGCCGATGCCTTGGCCCAAAATAATAACAAACGCATGACGGCCAAGCACCTGCATTGGGGTGGTGGTTCGCCCACCATGCTAAAAGGCGATGACTGGATGTCCATAATGGAAAAACTGCGTTCGCGTTTTGATGTTACGTCCGATGCCGAAATTGCTGTTGAACTGGACCCCCGAACCGCTAGCGAAGAATATATAGCCCAATTGGAAAAAGCCGGCGTCAACCGTGCATCAATTGGGGTGCAATCATACCGGGCCATAGTACAAGAAGCCATCAACCGCATCCAACCATATGAAATGACCAAACAGGTAATCGAATGGCTGCGTGCACACTCAATTAGCCATATTAATATGGATTTGATGTATGGCCTTCCCCACCAGACGGTGGATGAAATGGAAGACATGATTGATAAAACGGTTGAGCTGCAACCAAACCGAATTGCGCTTTTTGGTTATGCTCACGTTCCATGGATGAAATCACACCAAAAACTTATTCACGAAGAAGACCTGCCGGGAACGCAAGAACGCTGGGATCAATTTACCACAGCTTCCGAACGTTTGGTTGAACGAGGTTATGTAAAGGTTGGGTTTGATCATTTTGCCCACCCCGACGATAACATGGCTGCGGCATCACAAGACAATGTTTTGCATCGTAATTTTCAAGGCTACACCACCGATACCGCGCCTGCCATGCTGGCCTTTGGCGCATCTGCTATTGGTTATCTTCCGCAAGGATACGTGCAAAATCAGTTGCCATTAAAAGCTTACCGTCAGGCTATTTTTTCTGGGGTATTGCCCACCGCCAAAGGTATTGCCATCAATGATGATGACCGCACAAGACGCGAGGTAATTGAACGCATAATGTGTGACCTTGAGGTTGACCTAGCGGCTGTGGCAAAAGAATTTGGAACCGATAAAGCCGTTCTTGCAAACGACATTGAAAAGCTAAAGCCGCTAATAGCAGATGGGATATGTGCCATTGATGGTGATAAATTAACCGTGCTTGAAGATGGTCGCCCATTCATAAGGCTAGTAGCTAGCGCGTTTGACGCATACCTTAAAAATAGCGAAGGGCGCCATTCCAAAGCTGTTTAGCTTAGGTTTAATTTAGGCCTAAGCGTTTTTTAATTTCATCAGCAATATCATTGGCAGCATTAAGTGGTGGATGCGACCAATCGGTTAGTTTTTCTGTTTCTTCTAACGCCTTGGCGTAACCATTGGCATAAAGCCCTTTGTGCAAAAGCCCGTGCTTGTGAATGGTTAATTTTTTTGGCGCAAATATATAAAGCGGCTTGCCTGTGCCGGCAGCCTCCGAGCACATAGAAACGCTATCACCTGTAACAATTATATGATCGGCCATCGCCAGATACGCCATATAGGGGTTATCACCTGTTTTTCCCTTGGCTTCGTCCCAATTAAATATAAACGACGGAACATCCTTTATGGCACTGCTCAGTGCCGCTGCTGCATCTTCGCTTGTGCGCCTTGATGTGCTAACCAGCAAAGAACCCCCCGCCCCGGATGCCAGCCTTGCAGCACGCGATCCAAGTTCGCTGGCAATTTCTGCGGTAAATTTTTTGCGTTTTGTATCGCCACCAACGATAAGTGCGACCAACGGTTTAGGCAGATGGTCAAAGCGACCCTGCCATTCAATTCTAGCCGCTTCCAACGTTTGTGCATTTACATTGTGTGGAGCGCCAATTATTTCGAAACGATTAGGTGCCGGATCCATTGTGTCGTGGGCCGGAACGCAAATAAGATCGAAATCTTCTTCGCCCGATGAACCGGGGTGCATAATTTGAATTAACGATGTACGCCCACCATTTAATGCCTTTATCTTGCGTGCCACTGGTGCAGTTCTACGCCCGGCGGCAATTACAATGTCTGGCCATGGTGCCATTAAATTAACGCGTGATTTTTGCATTACAGCGCTAAATGATGCCATCAACATATAATTTGGTAACGCAGCGGCGGCGGTATATTCAATTTCCTTTATTTCAAACTGATATCCCAGGGCACGGCCAACACCCAGCACCTGAGACCTATTTCCGGCACGATCATCAATAAGAAGCCATACTTTTTTATCGGCCATTAGTTATCCCCCCCCTGTGGCAGGGTTCTAAAATTGCTAAAAAATACACCTCTTGTTGGCATTTTTGGGCAGAAATCGGCTATAATCATGAGGTGTCCCGTATTTGTTACTTGTGCCAGCTATCACATACATTTATTTACAATAAGTGACATAATTATGGGCATCGGGGAAGCGTTGCCTCACCGATGGCCATAAGATGGTCATAAATTGATAATTTTACTATGATGTTAATTTAAGCAAAATCACATACTGGGCTTAGGTATTTTGATTCACAGCACAGACCACGGGGCCACAAACGATATGTCCAACGATATGAGCGGCGATATTGCAAAATTTTCAGTAGGACAGGTTATTCACAATACCCTGCTGGATTACCGTGGCGTAATAATTGATGTTGACCAGCAATTTCGTGGAACCCATGGCTCAGCACACGGCATATCAATTAACGCTAATAGCGCATCTGAAACTGCATTATCAAGCGGGCCGTGGTATCACGTTCTTGTTGATGGAACATCTGACTGGGCTTATGTGGCAGAACGCAATCTTGAACCAGACACCGAAGGTGGGCCAATCGACCACCCCGATGTTGTTGATTATTTCGAGAAAATTACCGAAAGCGGTTACAGTCCGCATCGCAATACCGTAAACTAAATTCATCTTTCAATTATTTAATTTCAGGGAAACGCCATTTAATGAGCGCAACAAACACCAAGCCGCCAAGCAACCCAGCAGGATTAGAGGCGGCAAAGATACTTCTCGACATCAAAGCAGTTAATTTTCGCCCCCAAGAGCCATACATTCTGACCTCAGGCTGGGCTAGCCCGGTTTACATTGATTGTCGTTGGCTTATTTCATTTCCGGCTGAACGCACAAGAATGATGGAATTGGCAGTTGAAACACTGAAACGTGAAAGTGACTTTGCCAAAATTGATGCA
>JAOUJU010000153.1 GCA_029883045.1 Rhodospirillaceae bacterium | reverse complement strand
TAAGCCCTTCAAATGCGGCATAGCGGTGCTCAAGTGCGGTAACCACCCGAAGCGATTGGGCGTTATGGTCAAACCCGCCAAATGGTTCCATTCGTTCGCCTAAACCGTCTTCTCCGGCGTGACCAAATGCCGTATGGCCAAGGTCATGGGCCAGCGCCAGAGTTTCGGCCAAGTATTCGGCCAAACCCAGCGAACGGGCGATTGAGCGCGCAATTTGTGAAACCTCAAGCGAATGGGTCAGGCGGGTTCTAAAAAAATCACCCTCATGATTGACAAATACTTGGGTTTTGTACTGCAACCGGCGAAAAGCCCCGGCGTGGATAATACGGTCACGGTCACGCTGAAAGCATGTCCGGGTTTCGCTTTCTGGCTCTTGATAAAGCCGTCCACGGCTAGTTTGCGGGGTGCAGGCGTATGGGGCCAGTTTGGTCATGGGGTTGCTCATGGGCGAAAACTACCCCCCTTGTGCCCTTCTGACAAAGGGGAAATTGACATTTTGCATCTCACCATTACATCTAGTGGGTAGATAGGCTATAATTTGGCAACTTCCGGCCAAGTATTTATGCCACCCAAAGGAGCGTTACAAATGCCAGATACATCGCAAACGTCAGAGCAACCAACGGATTCAATAGCTATCGGCCAAGGTGCGGTTGAGCGCATTCGCCAACTAATTGAGGCCGAAGGCAACCCAGAAATGATGCTCAGGGTTGGAATTACCGGCGGCGGGTGCTCGGGGTTTCAATATAATTTCAGCCTAGATTCGGCCATCAACGATGATGACCGCACCTTTGAAGAAGGCGGCATCAAGGTTGTTATAGATGAAACGTCCATTCCATTTGTTGCAGGGGCCACGTTAGATTTCAAAACCGACCTCATGGGCGCATACTTTGTGATGGAAAACCCCAATGCCGATAGCACCTGCGGGTGCGGCTCATCTTTTTCAGTTTAAAAAGCGCTGGGCATAATCAATTGAAAATTGCCACTTGGAACGTTAACTCCCTAAAAGCACGCCTTGAACACCTGCTCAAATGGTTGGGCGAGTTCGACCCTGATGTTGTTTTGTTGCAAGAGCTAAAGGGATTAGAAGAAATTTTTCCGCAAATGGAAATAAAATCTGCCGGATATGAAACTGCCGTGGTTGGACAAAAAACATATAACGGCGTTGCTATTTTATCAAAATACCCAATCGAAATAACCCAAACCCGCTTACCCGGAAATAAATCTGACGAACAGGCACGCTACGTCGAAGGCATAACAAATGGTATTCGCGTTGCTAGCATTTATCTGCCCAACGGCAACCCAGTACCGGGGGAAAAGTTTGATTACAAACTTGAATGGATGGAACGCCTTTTTGTGCACACAAAAACATTGCTGAAAAACAACGACGCTTTTGTGTTGGGTGGTGATTACAACGTAATCCCCGAACCGGATGACGTTTACAACCATGAAAAATGGAAAAAAGATGCACTGTTTATGCCTCAATCAAGAAATGCATTTCGCGCCATAACCAACCTTGGTTTAACCGATGCATTAGCAGCCAAGGGAATGTCTGGGCATTACACATGGTGGGATTACCGCGCAGGCTCTTGGCCGCGCGACGAAGGTTGCCGAATAGACCACCTGCTGCTTAGCCCCCGCGCCGCTGATATGTTGGAAAATGCTGGTATTGATAAAACGCCGCGCGGTTGGGAAAAACCATCCGACCACACACCCGCATGGTGTGAATTGAAAGTTTAGTAAAAAAAATTATCCGTTAAACGCGGTGCGGGTAATCGTATCAAGCAAATTGTGGGCATTTATTGGTTTTTCAAGATAGGCACTGATGTTGGGGCTAGATACCTTGGTTTGCAGGGTGTCAATTGAATACCCGGTTAACATTACTATCTTTGAAGGAATTTCCATTTCGCCCATTTTGGCGGCAAATTGTGTTCCGCTCATTTCGTCCATTACCCAATCACACAAAACCACATCTGCCGGACGGCGCGACATAAGCGCCAATCCTTCGGATGGTGTTTGGGTTACCTCAATATTTGAAATGCCAACCGCCTTTAAAATGGTGCTGACAAGTTTGCCAAAGTTAGGGTTGTCATCCACAAGCAACACCCGCAAAAATCCCCATTCATTGAACGGTACATGGGTGCCGTTGGTGTTAATAAACGGAACCATGCCGGCCTGTTTTGCGGCTTCGGATTTATCGATGCAAGTTGAGCGATATTTTACATCTTCAACCAAAATGTGGCTGGTAAGCCAGCTTTGCAAAAAGCTGCGCACGTCATCAACTTGTACGCTTTCGCGATCAGCGGCGAAGCTGTGATAAATGGCGCGAACTTTATGGAAAAGTTTTTGATGAACGTTTTTGTGCTCATCTATGCTGGGATAACCCGCAAGCTCCATCAGTTTTTCTTCGCGGGTAAAATGATATTCGGTATAACTGACAAGCGCTTCTAGAACGCTACCCAGAACGGTTGTTTCTTCTTGTTCCGTGATACAGTCATCCACCTGATTGAGCAGGTTAATTAAAACCTTATGATCGGCATCCACAAACGGCACACCGATTTCTAGGTCTTTTGACCATTTAATTAACAAGCGCCATTTCCCCCTCAAGAATTTGGCTTTTTATTAAGCCCTTAATTTATTGCTTTTTCGGCATCATTTTTGATGCTCTATCCAGCAACGTGGGCCGCCCTGTAATATAACCCTAACTCATATGTGGTTATGTACAAAGAAAAAAATACACGTAAAATTACGTAATTCAATTGGGATACTTAGCAATTAACGCAATAATTTAGTTAAATACCATAAATTGCTGGCACAATATATCGGCCAAAAACCAACTGTTGTGCGTTATTTGTTTTCTACCTGCGAGACATCACGCACCGCGCCCCTATCGGCACTGGTAGCCATGGCTGCATAGGCCCGAAGTGCTGGCGTTACCTTGCGTGGTCGATGCTTTTCAGGTTTCCATGCCTTGGCGCCCTTGGCTTGCATAGCTGACCTGCGTTTTGCCAGTTCGTCTGCAGAAATATCAACGTTTATGGAACGCTGCGGGATATCTATTTTTATAATATCACCTTCATTTACCAAACCGATGGCACCACCTTCGGCGGCTTCGGGTGAAATGTGGCCGATGGATAGACCCGATGAGCCACCGGAAAAACGTCCATCGGTAATAAGCGCACATTCGGCCCCCAACCCCATGGATTTAATATAACTGGTCGGGTAAAGCATTTCTTGCATACCGGGGCCACCTTTGGGGCCTTCGTAACGCACCAAAACAACGTCACCTGATTTGATTACGCCGCCCAATATTTTTTCTACCGCTTCGTCTTGGCTTTCGCAAATGCGTGCAGGCCCACTGAACGTAAGAATAGATGCATCAACCCCTGCGGTTTTTACAATGCAGCCTTTTTCGGAAATATTTCCGTAAAGAACCGCCAAACCGCCATCGGTTGAATAAGCGTGGGCCAAATTTCGGATGCAACCTTTTTCCCGATCGCTATCAAGCGAGGGATAGCTTTTGTTTTGGCTAAAGGCAACCGTGGTTGGCACCCCGCCGGGGGCTGCCATATAAAAACTTTTTGTATTTTCATCCGATGTTGAAATTATATCCCAACGATCAATGGCATCGCCCAAGGTTTTTTCTTCAACCGTGGCAACCGAACGGTCAAGCAAACCAGCACGGTCAAGTTCTGCCAAAATACCATATATACCACCTGCTCGGTGCACATCTTCCATGTGGTATAGCGGGGTTGATGGGGAAACTTTGCACAGGTTTGGCACCTTGCGGCTAAGGCGATCAATGTCGGACAAATTAAAATCAATTTCCGCTTCTTGGGCTATGGCCAAAATATGCAAAACCGTATTGGTCGAACCACCCATGGCAATATCTAGCGTCATGGCATTTTCAAATGCAGCCTTACCACCAAGGTTTCGTGGCAATACACTTTCGTCATTATCAATGTAATAGCGTTTTGTTATTTCAACTGCGGTACGACCAGCGCGCAGGAATAATTCCTTGCGCATTGCATGGGTCGCCAGCAATGATCCGTTACCAGGTAACGCTAGGCCCATTCCTTCGGCCAAGCAGTTCATGGAATTGGCGGTAAACATACCCGAGCACGAACCGCAGGTTGGGCAACTGGAACGTTCGTATTCCATCGCCATTTCATCTGAGGTATTAGGGTCGGCAGCTTTTACCATGGCATCAATCAGATCAACGGATTGTTCTTTGCCATCAATAATCATTTTTCCGGCTTCCATTGGGCCACCGGAAACAAACACGGTTGGAATATTAAGGCGCATGGCCGCCATCATCATACCCGGTGTTATTTTATCGCAGTTAGAAATACAAACCAGCGCATCGGCACAATGGGCGTTGACCATATATTCAACGCTATCGGCAATAATTTCACGCGAAGGCAATGAATACAACATGCCGTCATGGCCCATGGCGATACCATCATCAACCGCAATGGTGTTAAATTCCTTGGCCACTGCACCTGATTTTTCAATTTCACGCGCGACCATCTGGCCCATATCTTTTAAATGAACGTGGCCAGGAACAAACTGGGTAAAGGAATTAGCAATGGCAATAATTGGTTTACCGAAATCACCATCGGTCATTCCGGTAGCGCGCCAAAGCCCGCGCGCACCCGCCATATTGCGCCCATGGGTTGATGTACGTGATTTGTATTCGGGCATTTTTGCGCTCCTTGTTTGTTTTGCTTTCAAGAAATGTATGCTTTTGTTTTAACCCATCCAGCAAAGCAATCAAGACCCAACGTGCGCCCAGACTTTAGCGTTATTTTGCCTTGTTTTTACGCTTTAGTGGGTTAGATCCCGGCAATGAA
>JAOUJU010000152.1 GCA_029883045.1 Rhodospirillaceae bacterium | reverse complement strand
CCTGAATTTTACTGGTTAAAACTGTTTTTAGGCCCATGCGGACCCACCAATCAACATGAAAGGCTGAAAAGCACACTTTCAGGGGGTGTTTGTCAAGATATGTCTGGTTTTTTATCAAAATAAACCAAAGATACCTAGCCTTTATATGCTTAAGATGGCTCTTTGACGAGATCATATAAATTGCCTCAATCTAGGCTTTAAGCACGGGGCTCAATCGTGTATAGGTCTCTCACAATGACACTTATAACAAAACAAAACGAATTAGCCGATTTCTGCCATAGCCTCGCAAACGAAAGGTTTATTACGGTTGATACCGAATTCATGCGCGAAAACACCTACTGGCCTATTTTGTGCCTAGTACAGGTGGCTGGAACCGATGATGCCGCCGCCATAGACGTAATGGCACCAGGAATTGACCTTGCCCCCCTATTTGACCTGATGAAGAATAAAAGCATCCTCAAGGTGTTTCACGCTGCCCGTCAGGATATGGAAATTTTTTATCATCTTATGGGTGCCCTGCCCGCCCCCATATTCGATAGCCAAGTCGCCGCCATGGTTTGTGGTTTTGGCGACCAAGTAAGTTATGAAAACCTTATTTCCAAACTTACCAAAGCTAGAATTGATAAATCCTCACGCTTTACCGATTGGGCCCGTCGACCGTTGAGCGAAAAACAAATTACCTACGCCCTTTCAGATGTAACCCACCTGCGCGATGCCTATCGCAAGTTAGAAAAAAATCTGGAAAAAAGCGGGCGCTCGGGCTGGCTTGGTGCGGAAATGGATATCCTTACCTCACCTGCCACTTACGAAGCAGACCCAGAACAAGCACACAAACGCATAAAAACCCGTGGGGCAAAACCGCGCGCTATGATTATTTTAAAAGAGTTGGCGGCATGGCGCGAGCTTGAGGCCCAACGCCGCGATATGCCACGGGGGCGAATATTGCGCGATGACGCGCTGGTTGAAATTGCCATGCACGCACCAACCACGGCTGAGGCACTGGGCCGGACGCGGGGTTTAAGCGAACGGGTGGCAAGCGGTAATCAGGGTCGTGAAATTATCGAAGCCATAAAACGTGGGCAAGCCATTCCAGATGATCAATTACCCAAACCACAAAAACGCCCGGAAATGCCATCTGGCACTGGCCCGGTTACCGAACTGATGAAGGTTTTGCTTAAGCTTAAATGTGAAGAGCAAGATGTTGCGCAAAAGCTTGTTGCCTCAGCTTCCGACATTGAAAAAATTGCCGCATTCGGTGAAGAATCTGGCGTTGCAGCGCTGGAAGGGTGGCGTTTTGAATTATTTGGTCGCGATGCACTGCGCATTCGCACCGGTGAATTGGGTCTTGCCATCCGTGGCGATAAGCTAGTGTTGTTGGAAAATCCCAACGGGGGTTAAACCAATTACCGCGCGCAACACATCACACAACTTTGCTTTTAAGGCCCATTCGCTTTGCCAACGTTTTTAGGCGCCTTTGCACCGCATCACTTACCATGGCGTGGTGATCATCACCTTCTACATCTAGAGACAATGTATTTCCATCAACCCTTAGGCGGGTGGTCGAAAGAATATTTGGCGCACTGCCACAAATGGTGTGGGCCAAACGCAAGGCCAATCCGGTTAACCACACCCACTGCAATTGCCCATCATCAAGCAAGCGCATTACCGGTGCGGTTAATTTATCACCCGGATCACCATTATAGCGAACGTAAGCCGTAAGCGCCAAAACCGCACGCTGGGTATGGCGCAGACCGGCATAAGGAACACGCAAAACCCTATCGAATGCCTGCTCGGCTCGATAATCGGGGTGCTCGTTCCAACCAACGTCGCTCATCAAGCACGCGGCCAATCTTAGCCTTGTTTCCGGTGCGGTTTCATCCGGGAACAATGGTGCCATCCATTCAAGCAGTTCATCCCCGGTGATTGAAAAACGCCCGGTTCTTTCATTCATGGTGGTACAGGCTGAAATTAATGGATCTTGTTTTTGAATGTCTTTGGGTAACGATGAAATCATTACACCTTCGCGCATACCGAATCCTGAAAACTTTAATCTGGCGGGTGTTGCGGCTTCCATCAATCCGGCTAGGGCAATGGCGGCAAATGAAAGTGTCTCGTTTCTTTTTTCCGGAACACCGACAATTTTTTTAAACCGGTGTTTTACTGATCCACCAAGAATGTGTAACAGCGGTGTGGCCACTTCTGGGTCAATCCAGAAATTATCCACAACGTGAAGCGGGTGTTCAATTTGTTCTATAAATATTCTAGCAATTGAACGCCACGACCCCCCGGCGGCAAAAACCGTTCTGCCATTTACTTCTTTAAGCCACTCAAGTTTAGAAAATTCTTCGCGTACAATGTTCCATGCTTTTTCAGGATTATTGTCTGATCGCTCCATTAGACGTAAATGACCGAGCGGCAGCGTTTCAAACTTTCCGAACTTGCCATTTTCAAGACACACCAAATCAAGACTGCCGCCACCAAGATCGCCGATAATTCCATCGGCATCTGGCACGCCAGACAAAAGACCCAATGCCGCCATCTTGGCTTCTTCTTCGCCGCTAAGTACGCGAACATGGTGTGCGGTTAATTTTTCTATTTCAGCAACAAAATCAGGGCCGTCTGTAGCGTCGCGCACGGCGGCGGTGGCAACAATTTCTAGCTTATCAACACCCATGGCGCGCGAAAGATCGACAAACCGCCTGACGCTATCAAGCGCCTTGGGGATGCCAACCGGGTTTAGCCTTCCGCTTGCGGCCATGCCAAGACCCAGCGCACAGGCGGCCTTTTCATTAAACATGGGTATGGGTAAACGCGCAGGCGCATCATAAACAACTAAACGCACCGAGTTTGAGCCAATATCCACAACCGCAACGCGGCCATGGCCCGTAATTGAATTGCCTGCCATCGCTTGGTTGGTTGTGCTGTCCGTCATGAAAAAAGACCCCTATTATTTTGGCATTATTAGTCTTTTTGCCCAGTTTTTTTCTTTGCTTTGCTGATTTTTTTTCTGGGTTTTTTTGTTGGGCTTTTTTCTGGATTTGTTTTTTGTGATATAGGCCCCGATGCCCCCTTGGCGGAAAATTTACTAGCGGCCTTACCTCGCCCGGAAAGCGATGGGTTGGTCATGAAATATCGATGGGCGCAAAACACATCTTCATCAACTAGGCGGTTATAATTGCCTTCGGAATCAAGTTGCCAGCTCTGCTCGTTGTCTCTGAAGTTAACTATCATTATTTCATCAAGAATTTGCCGGTGAACTGTTGCATATTCGATTGGTACCAAACATTCAACCCGACGATCAAGGTTACGCGGCATCCAATCAGCCGACGATATAAAAACCTTGGCATTGCGTGAGGGTAATTCAGAGCCATTGGCAAAAGCAACAATGCGCGAGTGTTCAAGGAAACGCCCAATAATGCTTTTTACCCGTATGTTTTCCGACAACCCTTTTATGCCTGGGCGTAAGCAGCAAATGCCGCGAATAACCAAATCAATTTGAACGCCAGCGTTTGATGCCTTGTACAGCGCATCAATCAGCGTTTCATCAACCAACGAATTGAGCTTGGCCCAAATAGCCGCCGGTTTGCCGGATTTTGCATTCTTGATTTCACCATTGATAAGGTCAATCAGGGTTTCACGCATATTGACCGGGGAAAACACTAATTTTTCCATTTTTTCCGGACGCGAATACCCGGTCATATAATTAAAAAGACGCGCCGCATCCTGACACAATGCCTTGTCACAGGTAAAAAATGAAAGATCGGTATAAACTTTGGCGGTAATGGGGTGATAGTTACCTGTGCCGAAATGTACGTACGAGCGCAAGCCCTTGCTTTCACGCCTAACCACTAGGTTTACCTTGGCGTGGGTTTTTTTATCCATAAATCCGTAAATTACTTGTGCGCCCGCACGCTCAAGGTCGCGCGCCCAACGAATATTTGCTTCCTCATCGAAGCGGGCCTTTAGTTCAACCATGGCGGTTACTGATTTTCCTGCCTCGGCGGCCTCAATCAGGGCTTCAACTATGGGACTGTTGTTAGAGGTACGATAAAGGGTTTGTTTAATGGCCACCACCTTAGGGTCGCGCGCCGCTTGGCGAACAAACTGTACCACCACATCGAAACTTTCGTATGGATGATGGACAATAAGATCTTTTTTACGAATAGCCTCGAACACATCTCCGCCAAAATCACGAACCCGCTCGGGAAAGCGTGCATTAAACGGCGCAAACATAAGATCAGGCCGTTCATCAACAATAAGCTGCGATAGGTCAGCTTGGCCAAGCAATCCATCAAGATAGAAAACGTCATCTTCATCCACCCCCAATTCATCAGTAACAAGGCTAGCAAGATAGTCTGGCATGGATGAATTTACAGCGAGACGGATTACCGATCCGCGGCGGCGACGTTTTAGCGCGCTTTCAAAGGTGCGTACAAGATCTTCGGCTTCTTCGTCTATTTCCACTTCCGAATCACGAATAACCCTGAAGTATGATGTTTCTTGTAATTTATAATCAGGAAACAGGCGATCCATAAACAACGTGACCATGTCTTCTATGGGTATAAAACGCGTAGCTGCACCAGGAAGACGGATAAACCTCTCTAACAGGTGTGGGATGGGCAACAGTGCACGGAGTATTTCTTCTGATTTTTTTCGCTTTAACAGCATAACCAGGGAAAACCCCAGATTTTGAATAAATGGAAACGGATGTGCTGGGTCAATCGCCAGCGGAGTTAACACCGGAAACACATGTTCCATAAAATATTTTTCTAACCACGTTTTGTCACGCGCTGTAATATCGCTTGCGCTTAAAACCTTTATTCCCGCAACCGATAACTCTTCACGCAAACCAAGCC
>JAOUJU010000151.1 GCA_029883045.1 Rhodospirillaceae bacterium | reverse complement strand
CCACCGATTGGGACGATCCAACCCGCCCGCAAATATGGCTAAAACTGGTTGAGGTCGATGGATTTGTCGAAGAAAACGACCCACGTATTGATGTTGTTAGGGAAAAATGCAAAAAAATTGGCGGTGACATAACCCGTGTCATGAAGCTTGGTGGTTACGCCAAGACCTTAACCGAAGATGATCTTGGCCCCAATTTGCAGGGACAAAATCACAAAGCCTAGAAAAGATTACAAAAGGTAAAAATCGATGAGCGCGCCTTTTATTACTCCGCGCCCTGGCATATTGAGCATCAAGCCATACGTTGGCGGCGATAGTACAATTCAGGGCAAGGACAAAGACAAAACAAGCGTTATTAAGCTTGCTTCCAACGAGGGTGCCTTTGGCCCCTCGCCAAAGGCGTTGGAGGCAATAGCCAAATCTGCCCAGTCCGTGAACCGTTACCCCGATGGCAACGCCAGTGCATTGCATAATGCAATCGGCAAAAGGTTTGGCCTTGACCCTGCACGCATTATTTGTGGTGCTGGATCAGATGAAATTTTAAGCCTACTTGCCTATTCATATTCCGGCCCCGGTGATGAGGTGCTTTACACCGAGCACGGTTTTTTGATGTACCCCATAGCGGCCAAGGCCGCAGGCGCAACACCGATAGCCGTGGGCGAAACAAACCTGACCACAGATGTGGATAAATTACTTGCAGCGGTAACCGATAAAACCAAAATAGTTTTTTTGGCCAACCCTAATAACCCGACTGGAACATATATCAATTCGTCCGAACTGCAGCGCCTGCGCGCAGGGCTGCCGACAGATGTATTGTTGGTGATTGATGCCGCGTACGCTGAATTTGTCGCCCGTGATGATTATACCCCTGGGTTTGAACTAGTTGACCAAGGGCAAAACACAGTAATGACCAGAACATTTTCCAAAATATTTGCGCTGGGGGGCCTGCGCTTGGGTTGGGCATATATGCCATCAGAAATTGCCGATGTAATTAACCGTGTCCGTGGGCCGTTTAATGTTTCTTCAATAGCCCAAGCCGCGGGAATTGCCGCATTGGAAGATACGGAATTTTTCAACCGCTCGCGCGAGCATGCGATTTTATGGGTAGAAAAAACCCAAAGTGCGCTAAAGCAGATGGGTCTGGAAACAACAAACAGCGTAGGTAATTTTGTGCTTGTGCGGTTTGATGGCAAAAATGGTAAAACCGCCGAAGCAGCAGATGCTTTTCTGCGCGATAATTCTATAATCGTTCGCAAAATGGAATCTTACGGGCTGGCCGACAGTTTACGCATTTCCATTGGCACCGAAAAAGAAATGAATGCCTGCATTAATGCAATTGAACGTTTTTTAAAAACCACGAATTAAGCGATTTAGCCATGCCACAAACAAATAAACCATTATTCGAACGTATAGCTATAATTGGTATTGGGCTTATTGGCTCGTCTTTGGCGCGCGCGGTTCGTAAAAATAATCTAGCAAGGCACATTGCCGTTGCCACCCGAAGCACAGAAACGTTGGCAAAGGCACGCGATCTTTCGCTTGGTGATAGCTACACCACCGATGCGGCCGAGGCCGTAATTGACGCTGATTTAGTAGTTTTGTGCGTACCATTGGGGTCTATGGCAACGCTGGGCAAGGCTATTGCAGGTTCGCTTAAACAAGGCGCAATCGTAAGTGATGTCGGTTCATCCAAGGTATCAATTATTCGCGATTTGCAAGGCATACTACCGGATGGAGTACATTTAGTACCAGCCCATCCGGTTGCTGGTACCGAATTTTCCGGCCCCGAGGCAGGATATGCATCATTGTTTGAGGGCCACTGGTGCGTATTAACCCCAGATGCAAACACCGATAAACAGGCAGTAGCAAAAGTTCGCTCCCTATGGGAGGCGTGCGCCATGCGGGTCGAAGAAATGGATGCCAGCCACCATGACCGGGTGCTGGCCATAACTTCACACCTGCCGCAGCTTATTGCTTACACCATTGTCGGCACCGCAACCGACATGGAAGACGATTCCAAGCGCGAGATCATGAAATATTCTGCTGGTGGTTTTCGCGATTTTACCCGCATTGCCGCATCCGATCCGGTTATGTGGCGCGATGTGTGCCTTAATAACAAAGATGCAATTCTTGATATTTTGGGTCGCTTCAGTGAAGACCTTAGCGCATTGCAACGTGCAATTCGCCGCGACGAAGGGGATTACTTAGAAAACCTGTTCAGTCGAACCCGTGAAATTCGCCGCGGCATCATAGAAATGGGTCAAGACAAGCCCGACATAAAACCTGAAAACGAAAACTAAATTTATTCTCAGTTTATCTTATTGCCAATTCATCGGTGGTAATTCGCCGATGCCTATGGGGCCCAGATAAACAACCCTGTCTTTAATTTCTAGCCCAAGGTTAAGAAACGACTTACCGTCGCTGGTTTTTTGCGAAAGTGCGGCAAGGGTCATTTTTGCCACCACCGCATCGCTGTCGCGAATTAAACCTAAATCCCTGAAGCGATTTATGGTTGGCAATAAGCCGCTTATTTTTGCGCTCATTCGCCCCGCTGGTTGCAAATTTTTATCGAGAAAAATATTTCCCCCACCGGAAAAACCCAGCGGGTGACCGTGAACGGTCAGGTTATCAACAAATACCTTGCCGCCACCATCGCGCCAATCCGTAAGCATTGTCACTACATTGCCATTGCCATTGGGCGCAAGCGGGCCCGAAACCTTAAAAGCAATATCGGCAAAATCAATACGATTGGAAATAGGCATATTATCGAGCCATGGTAAAACCATATTTTTTGCATTAACAGCCATTGTAATTACCGCATCCTTTGACTGCGCCCAAGGGTTTGTCTTTGCTTTTATGTTTATTTCATCTGCGGAAAACGAAACGGTTTCGCCCACGGTTGCACCAAATTTTGTAATGCTACCGACAAGGTCTGGTTTTATGATTTTCATATTTATCGAATCAAACAAAAATTGTCCCGGATTAACCATCAGGTCAAACTTTTCAATTTTTCCGTTAAAATTATAATCAGCGCTAACGCTGCTTAGGGTAATGTTAGTTTTACCATCAACCGTGGCTAAACCTTTCCACGGTGCCCACGGTTTTACATTGATGGTTAAGTGCTCTATCCCCCATAAAATATTATATGGCTTGGTGGTTTTTAATTGTGGCTTATCATAACGTACAATAATTCGCGAAGGGTACCCGCTTAAAGATACATTTTCATAAGATATAATATTGCCATATGCACCCTGCGTCGCAATCCACCCAGAAATTTCTTTCTTGGTCAAGGTTGCGACCCCAAACCATAGCGCCGACCACAAGCCAACTACCACTATGGTACTAAACAGCAGTGCGACCGAAGCATTGAATATTTGCAATGATTTGGGTTTTTTATAATTTAACGAGGGGTGGTCAAACCCGTTAAAATCATATTTATCTAACAAACAAATTCCCCTTGCCCGTATGAACGGGTATTTTCACCAGTGGTGGGCCCATTGGTGAATACTTGTTGTCGCCCCATAACAAGATTAGCATGGTGTTTATGGTAAAAAACAAAAAAGCTGCAAAAAAATTCAGTGATGATGAATTTTGGGTTTTTGGATATGGCTCGCTTATCTGGAACCCGGGGTTCCATTTTGTTGAAAAGATGCAAGCCAAAATTTTTGGCTACCATCGCTGTCTTTGCGTCGCTTCCACAAGTTACCGGGGAACCCGGGAAAATCCGGGGTTAGTTTTAGGGCTAGATCGGGGCGGGTCAACCACCGGGATTGCCTTTCGCGTGGCAAAAAAACACGTCAACGATGTGCTGGCCTACCTTGAGGACCGCGAACAAATAACCAAGATATATTGCCCATATTTTACCAAGGCACACCTAATTGATGGGCGAACAGTCAGGGCCTATACCTTTGTTGCCCGCCACGACCATGAACAATACGCCGGACCGATGAGCATGGAAAAGTGTGCAAAAATGGTGGCAAGTGGTGTGGGCGAAAAAGGAAGCTCGCTTGAGTACCTTGCCAATACGGTTGAGCATCTAGATCAGATGGGCATAAAAGACAGCGATTTGCACAAAGTTCTTAAGCTGGCGCAAAATATTAAATAGCACTTACCCTAACCAATTTTACCCACACTTTGAATAACCACAGCTAAGGCAGGAATCACAGCCTTCTTGTTTTATTAGTGCCGGTTGGGCGCATTTGGGGCAGGTTTTGCCTAAATGCACAGGCGCATCGTCATCATTGTTGGCAATGGTTGGCGTCATATTTACCACCATTGCTTGCGGTTCAGCTTCAGGGGCAATGTGTTCGCCGCCTTTAAGAAAGCCAATTGCGCTAAGGTGTTGCTCAATCACGCTGCCGATTGCTGCCAACAATGACGGCACGTATCGCCCACCAACCCAATGGCCACCGCGTGGATCAAACACCGCTTTTAATTCTTCGACCACAAAAGAAATATCGCCGCCTCGTCTAAACACAGCGGAAATCATCCGGGTTAATGCCGCAACCCAAGCAAAGTGTTCGACGTCTTTTGAATTTATAAATATTTCAAATGGGCGAACACGTCCGCTGTCATCAACAATATCGTTGATTGTTATGTAAAGTGCATGATCACTTTCGGGCCAGCGCAATTTATATGTATGGCCATCTAGCCCACCCGGACGTTCTAGCTTTTTAGTTAGATGGTGCACGTTAGGCGGGGCATTTTCATTTTCACCCGGCGGTGTAGCAATCGGCTGATCAAACGGCAATGTTTGTTGTTCCGGCTGGGTTTTAGTTTTTTTATCCCGCACTTCAAGCACCGCACCGGTAACATCGTTGGGGCGGTACGTGGTGCAACCTTTTAGCCCCAGATCAAATGCTTCCATGTAGATATTTTTAAAATCATCGA
>JAOUJU010000150.1 GCA_029883045.1 Rhodospirillaceae bacterium | reverse complement strand
CTTTGAGCGGCTTACCCATTAACGTAATAGCCTGCGCAAGCAATGATATTTTTAGCCACTCATTATAAACAGGCTCGCAAAATACTTCGGCCATCCAATCCTGTAATGGCAACCATGCGTCCTGATCTTGCAATTTACCTTCGCGCAGACTGTTATAATTTGCGCCCTCAAGATCATTCGCCAGCGCGTGATAACTCACACCCAGACCGGCGCTGATTCCGCGCAAACAGGCTTTTACAAAATCCTTATAGGCTGCATTCGGGTGCTGCGGGTCTAGTAGCTTTAACGTGTAACCGTCGGGCACCACTTCAACCATGCCCGCGTCCATATCCTGCACAAACCGGCCTTTTTCGTCCGTATCCGTGCTGCCCGCCATTACGCTGGCGTCTTGCAACGGCACTTCGTCGTCGTTGCGTTCGTATGCTGCAAATTTGCTGGCACCGGCCCGGCTGGCGACTAATTCGGCTTCCTCATAGCCCGATAGCATATTAAGCCGCAACAGGCCCGTGGCCACCCACGGCACCCCGCGCGTTTGCAGCACCCATTCAGGCAAAAATTCGTGAATTATTTCGGCGGCAGGTATACGCTGGTATTTTTGCGAGCCGTAGGTATACACGTCGTCACCTGTGCCCGTTGTTAATAAGTGATACGCAACAGGCCGCCGCCAATTATCCAATTCAACACCCATTTTTACCACGTTACCGCTTGCCAACGTAACGTTGTAGTTCACATCTAACAGCTCAACATCGAGAAACTGCAACGCAAACCGCCATTTATTTTTTTTCCACCCCAACACTTTACGCACCAACACTTCACCGTCACGCGCCACCGTTTCAATAAATAATCGCTGCGCCATGCGCCAGCTTACTTTACCGGTAACGGTGCAATTATCTTTCTTGCCCCACTGGCTAAAACTATCCATTAACGCGGCGCTGGCGTGCTTGTCCGGTTTGTTTTGCTGGTCAAGCACGCGGGCGCGCATCACAAACCCCTGATGCCCCACCACGTTGGCTTTAACCAGGTTTAAAAATCGTTTAACGTAGTCACCGTTTTGCGCTTCATGGCGTGATCGCGCGCGCAAGATACGCAGCCCGCTTTTTATGTCAGCGTCTATGGGTTTCGGTTGCACCGTCCAGCTGCTCGTTAATGCACTTGTTTGGGCGCTGGCGTATGACCGTTTTTGCACAGGTTTATTGCTTGGCAATGCGCCATACGTCGCACGCCATGCAATGTTCACTGCACCCTGCGCAACTCGTTTAAATATCCCCATTTAAAACCGCACCCTTATCATGTTGCTTTTTATTTCACCGTTAGCCACGGCCTCTGCGTCCACTTCCTGTTTGTATAAGCGCGCATACAAACTGCGGGCGGCCAATATGTCGCCCATTGTCATGCGCTGGATTGCTACACCGTTAATGCTGTATTGCATCTGATCGCGGCTGGCCTTTTTTTCCAGCGTCGCGTTTAACGCATCAAGTGTTTTTTTTACTTGGCTGCGCCCGTCGTAGCCGTTTGCGTAGTCGTTCAAACTGGGCAGCACTTCCACCCGGCCTTGCGCAACGGTATAACGTTGCGAGCTACCCAGCGAAACCTGCGCCTGCCAGTAGTATGTCCCCGGCTCATAGCCCGACGCACTGGCTGATATTGTTGCCCTGAATCGGCCATCGCCGTTATTTGTGGCCGTTACAGTTTTACGCTGGCCATCCTTTACAAAGCCATACGTTAAAACCCAGACCGCCGGGTCATAGTCCGGCAAATCTTTTAACCATTGCACGGTGTCGCCACTAACAAACCGCACCGGCTCAACTGTCGGTAGCTCTACCACTTTTTATTTTCTCCAGTTATTTGCAAACCCACCCCGCCGCGCGTTCGAGCGCGTGCGGTTTGCGGCGGGTTTTACGTCGGTTTCGGTTTCGGTATTGCTAAATAAATCCACTTGCCGCAGGCTTTTTTCAAGGTCCGCCCATTGCGCCGGTGTTTTTAAATGTAACTTGGCAGCGCGGCTGGCGTGGGTTGCCATTACCGTGCAATCCAGCGCCTCATTGCGCACGCCTGCCCGCAGCTGGTAAGCCATTTTGCGGGTGCGCTTGCTGGGGGCTTTTATTTCTGATAGCAACTGCACATAAAAATCCGGGCGCACACTCTCATACCAGTGCATTCTGCCCGGCCCGTTACCTGACAAAGTCAACCGCCCTTTATCACCTATTAGTAAATCTTTTGCTTTGTGCGTGCCGACAATGTAAACCTGCACGCCTTTTTTTGAGGCTTTTGTTTTGCTTTTATAGTCAACCGCTTTTGGTTTGCTATAAATTTCCTTTGTGCCGTAGTCGTTAGACGATCCCTTAACCGCAATAACACCTTTATGCTGGCGGGTGCGCACATAACTATACACCGCGTCGGACGTGGCACCGTCTGAACTATCAATGGCAGACTGTAATATGCGCAGGTTAAAGCCCAGCGCGTGCGGTATCGGGGTAAATAAAAACTTATCCAACTCCAACCAGACAGGGTCGTTTTTATCGTTTATATTTTCTTTTGCGTAAATCTCACCCCAGTAAACCAGCCACATTTCCTCGCCCGGCCCCCATGCCCAAATGGCAATGGCGAGGCGGTCGTGCTGCACGTCAATACCCGCCGTTAATGCCAGTGCCCTTTCGGGCACCGTCATTTCGTCGTAGTCTTCCGCGCGTGCTTCCAGTTCGTCGGTGCTGAAACTGCTTGTGTTGTACACATACGGGCGGGCAAGCTTGCTGTTTCTAAAAACTATGCGGCCTGATTCGTCACCGTTGGCGGCGTCGTGCTCTGCTTCCAGGTAATCGCGCACCACATCAGCCAGACTGGTGCCGGGTATACAAACATATAACTCTGATAGCTCCTTAAAACCTTCCGCGCCGCCGCTATTTTCAACGGTTGCAACCCAACCACAAAACGGGTCGCCTGCCGCGTGCGCGTCTTTAACGGTTTTGATTATGTTCTGCTGGCGCTGCCAGTCGTCCCACGCCACACCGCAATGCGGGCAGCAATATAATGCGGTATCAGGCTGCGCCATACCATACACAGGGTGAGGCGTACCCGCGTCGGCGTCCAACCAGGTAACATTATCCCAGTCGAGCACGTGCTGGCTGCCGCAGTCGTGGCAAGTGATCGGCAGCACCCGCTGCGTTGACAGATTCACCTGTTCTTCAACCCGCGACAAGCCGGATATAGACGGCGTACCACCCAGCACCATTTTGCCGTTACGAAAGCGTTTTAAACGCTCCTTTGCAAGCCGGATAGCGTCACCCTGATCTTTGACATTGTCTGCGGTGTCGTCCGGTTCTTCCACTATCACCAGCGGCGCGGGTGTTGATTTCACGCTGGCGGTAGAATTTGACCCGCCAAGCTTTAAAAAACCGCCCGGAAAATTCTTGAAAAGCGCCCGGTTTCCGCTGCTGCGGCTTGTACTAACGTCGATTTTATCCCGCAAAACCGGCGTTGCCTCAATCGCGGGCACCAGCTTTTCGTCGCTAAACTCGCGCGCCGCGCCCAGTGTCGGGAAAATCAACAAAATAGCGCTGGGCTGCGTGTCAATCCGCTGCCCGATATAGCCCACCAGGCCAAATGTCCAGCCGATCTGCGCGGCTTTCATCATCACGACCAGCGGCACGTTTGGCGCATCTAATGCGTAAAAAATGCCCCACAAGTAAGGCACGTAGTCTGGATTGTACGGCCCCGGATTATCCGCACCCTTGTCTGGCAGTCTGTAATTATCCCTCAGCCAACGCAGTGTCGGCACCTTCTGCCGGGGCTGCCAGTTCGTCGCCACGCGCGCCAATAACTTTTTCCAGGTGGGCAGCGTATCCTGCAATAGTTGATAGGGCAGGCCGTATTCCATTGTCTACCGCTTCCTGGTCAATTTCGATTTTATGCTGCGACTCAATACCCACCACCAGGCGCGCAACGCAATTTGTCACCTCAGACTGCGCAAAGGATGCCCACTCACTTAAAACCGGCTCCAGCACCTCGACAGGCACCACCAAACCAACTTCTTTGTAATACTCCAGTTCAAGCTTGCGGGTTTTAATTAGCGACTCTTTCGTGCGCGCCCGCGCCAGCGTGCTAGCCTCATCACCACCACGCCCGCCCGCCTCAACGCGTAATTTTTCGCAATACTCAATCAGCCATTGACGATATGTACCACCAGACTGCAATGCGCCAGCATTTATTCGCGCGTTTATAGCCGGTTGCGATACCCCCACAAGGGCGGCAAACCCGGTTTGCGTGGCCTTGTCGTCAAGGTTAATTTCCATAACTATAACCCCCTATACGACAACCCAACTGCGAAAAGCCCGCGCGCTTCACACCCGTACACAGACCCCCCAGGAAGGACCCGTGATTAATAAGCCGCCGCCTGCACCAGCACGGGGTAATCTTTCTGCAAACGAAAGCCGCTTGCTATCGCAACCACGCGCGCGGTGTACTCTTTCTTTTGCACGCTAATGCTGTACGGAATAACACAACGGTAATTGCCATTACTGGCTGTTTGATAGCTCATAGCCAAACCATCTGCGCCCGCAACGGCCTGCCCCTTATCGTCCAACAATGTCAACGTGACAGTGGCAGCGTTTTGCACCTCATCGGTGGCACCGTTTGTTAAATTTGACAGCGTGGCCAAATGATCGGTGCCAATGTATAGCGCGTCAGTCATTAGCCTAGTGTCTGCGTTACGTTGGCCACATCAACAGCGCGGGCACCGGGTATGCGTTCGCCTGTCTCACCTGTCGCGGCATCCTTCGCCCAGCCATAGCTTACCCATAAATCTGCTTTATCTTTTGGCAGCGTCAATACATCGCCCGCATGGTAGTCTGTGACACCGTCGCGCAATAGTGCTTCCGTAATTTCAATTCTGCGAGTCATTAGG
>JAOUJU010000149.1 GCA_029883045.1 Rhodospirillaceae bacterium | reverse complement strand
CAGTGGTTCGGTTATGCGGTGTATGACATCACCCATCATATAAACAAAACGGTTTGAGGTATTAACCACACCGAATGCCACCAACCAACTAAGCACCACGCTGGCGACCACCACCCAAACATAAAGATTGATAACGGTCAGAAGCAATTTAATTAAGGGAACAATAATTACGTCCATTTGTTCATTCCTGCTTTTTGCTTAAAAATTTGAATTAATGGTTTGGTATTAAGATTTGTCCACAAACTACCCTTAAAACCCACGGCCCCGCAAGGGCCGCGCCAACTGTAATGCTTGGAACAAATAGGGAAAAAAGGCCGTAACCCTGCCGATAAATCTTCTATAATTTAGAGGCATTATTTTTTACTAAAAATCGCCAGTGCGGTATCGCCAGCAGGCTTGCCGCCCACAAATTCACGGTCGCGGTGGCGATTATAAAAATCGACAAACATTTTAAAATTACCAAGCACCGCGCCAATGCGCGCGCCAAGCCATGGGTGTTTGTTGCCCAACGCCCGACCACAGGTATCTTGTACTGCGCGTTTGAACGGCGATTTGGCCTTGGCGGTTATAAGTGAAAGCTCCAACCCCAGTTTGCTGGCCAACCGGGCCAACGAATTTTTATTCCACCGGGTTAAATGATGCGGTGGCAAGTTTTGGATATCCCAGCCATCTAGTTCGCGGCTCATAGGGGAATAAGGAACCGATACAAAAATAGCCCCACCATTATTTAACCGCGCGGCCAAGGCACGGGTCACGCCCATGGGGTCAGAAACATGTTCAAGCACATGACTAAGAATTATGCCGTCAAACATTTCATCCGCGCCCAATGCGCTAGCAGGGTTTGAAAAATCGGCAAGGCGCACAGCAAGGCCCTTTTCCTGTGCCAATTTAACCGAAGGCGCACTTACGTCGACGCCGCTTAAATTTAAGTTTTTGTTGGCCCCAAGATATTGCAAAAGTTTTCCATTGCCGCAGCCAACCTCAAGCACGCGGGCGCGCCCACTGTGGCTAGTGCGACCAACGCGTTGCGCTAGTGCGGTGGCAATTTTTTCCCATTCCCATCTTTGCCCGGCGCTATATTTAGGTTGGACGGTTATCCAACCATAATAATCAGCCCCGCCCGGTATCATTGGGTTGGCATATACCAAACCACAGCCAGTGCATTGCAACATGGTATAATCAAGAATTTCAATTTCATCCGGAACGTTTGTGCCAAACACTGCGGCTATTTGTTGGCGCGCTGTTTTGCCTGGAAGATCCATTACGGTCATTCCGGTTGTCTGGCAAATTGGGCAGTTAGATAATTTCTCAGGTGCCATTGTTTAATTTACCGCGCTTAATTACCGTGTTTAATTACCATTTATTGACTATGCCAGTTCTGGTGTGTTTTCAATTCGTTCCATGTCATCATCGCTAAAACCAAAATGATGGCCGATTTCATGTATCAATACGTGACGAACCAAATGGGAAAGATCTTCGTCAGTTTCGCACCAGTAATCAAGTATTGCCCGGCGGTAAAGGAAAATCATATCAACGTCGGTGGCGCTGTTGATAACGCTTTTGTCAGCTAACGCCACCCCACGATAAAGACCCAGCAGATCAAATTCACTTTCTAGGCCAAGCTCAGCCATGGTTTCGTCATCTGGAAATTCATCCACCCGGATGACCAGCCCTTGAACATGGGGATAAAAAATAGGGGGGAGCAATTTTACCTGATTAGCAGCAATGCTTTGCAGCACTTCGAGGCTAGGCGGTGAAAGGCGATCAATTACAATTTTCATGAATTACATCCTATCACCACTTGAAGCATCAGCCCAGAGAACCAATATATAGGCTTAATGTTAAGTATATTTTACCCTGTCAAAGTTTAGCAAATAACATGAAAGTGCAAACCAATGAATGTAACATTTTCATCAAGCGAAATAGACCTTGAGCTAGATGGTCTTGCGGGTTGGCGCAATATTAACGCCGATGCAATTTTGAAAAATTTTGAATTTAAGGATTTTACCCAAGCATTCGCATTTATGAGCGAGGTTGCAAAAATAGCCGAAAACAAAAACCACCACCCCGATTGGGCAAATTCATATAATAAAGTAACCATAGAGCTTTCCAGCCATGATGCGGGCGGGGTAACCCGACGTGACATTGATATGGCGCACGCAATAGAAGCCCTAAGGGAAAAATTATTTTCCTAATGTGAGCCAGTTCTATGGTTTCCTTTCCGTTTACACATATTTGCTGCTAGAATATAAAGCATAAAATCGCTGTGGGGCGCATAATTTAAGTTGGGCGAGGTAGGCGCGATGGATCTTGCAACCCTATTGGGGCTTATTATCGGCATAGCGGTGGTGACGCTGGCGGTTTTGTCGGGGTCTGATCTTACGATTTTTCTTAACCTTCCGGGTTTTTTAATTGTTGTTGGCGGAACCTTTGCTGCCACCTTGATCAAGTTTCCTTTGGCCAGTGTTTTTATTGCTTTCAAGCTTGGTGTTAAAACTGCGTTTATCAACGTTTATGAAAACCCACGCGGGTTAATAGATATTTCAATCGAACTGGCCGGGCGGGCACGCAAAGAAGGCATGTTGGCCCTAGAGCAAGTTGAAGTAACAAACAAATTTTTCAAACGCGGCATCAGATTATGCATTGATGGCCATGCTTTAGAGGTTGTGCGCAAGGCGCTGACCAGCGAGATGGAGCTTTCAATTCAACGCCACGAAGAAGGCGGAAAAATTTTTCGCGGCATCGGCGAAAGCGCGCCTGCCATGGGCATGATCGGCACGCTGGTTGGACTGGTACAAATGCTTTCCAGCCTAGAAGACCCGGCAACCATTGGCCCGGCCATGGCGGTTGCATTGCTGACTACACTTTATGGTGCCCTTATCGCCAACCTAATCGCCCTGCCCATAGCTGATAAATTAGAATCCAAAACCGAGGAAGAGCGCGTAACCAAGGAGCTAATTCTTGAGGCGGTAACGCAAATTCATTCCCGCCAAAGCCCGATGGTGCTGGCTGATATACTTGAAGCATACCTGCCCGATAGCCAGCGCGGACAGAGCGCCGACGAACAAGACACCAGCGAAGCAGCGCCCGAGGCAAGCAAATGAGCACAAAAGCAAAAGCAAAGTCTGGTGGCGCACCATCATGGATGGTGACCTTTGCCGATCTAATGGCACTGCTTTTAACGCTTTTTGTTTTGTTGCTTTCATTCGCGACTATGGAAGTTCAGCGCTTTAAAGATTTATCTGGATCATTGCGTGATGCGTTTGGATTTCAAAAAGATAGTTTTTTGACTGGAATCATCGAAATTGAAGGTACTGCCCAACACACCGCGCAAACCAAAACCTTGCCAGTTCCGCTAGCAACAGTATTACCACCGGAAGAACAAGCAGTTGACGGCCAACAACCCGATGTGGTGGCCCCCGATGCGGGCGATGCCACTGAAAACGATGAATTTACCCAACAAAACCAACAAACCCTTATCCGCCTGCAAGATGAAATGTCGGATGAAATTGAAAGTGCCTTGATTGATGTGGTAGGCAGCGGCGATGTAACCATCATTCGCTTTCCCGATCAGGTTTCATTTATGTCAGGTAGCGGTGAGCTGTTAGAACAGTTCTTGCCGGTGATGCAAAAAATTGTAACCGTATTGGAAGATGCGCTAAAAAATGCTAACGGGCGCATAATTATTTCTGGTCATACCGATGATGTTCCGATTGCAACTGAACGATACCGTTCTAATTGGGATTTATCGTCGGCGCGCGCGGCATCGGTTGCGCATTATTTATTAGCCAATACCAAAATTAAATCGTCGCGCATAACGGTACAAGGCTATGCCGATTCTAGGCCGCTGGTTGAAAATAATTCACCCGGCAATCGCGCCAAAAACAGACGGGTTGAAATATCAATTCAACGGGCCGAAAAAACGACTAGCGAATAGTTTTATCAGTATGTCCAAATGCCTCAACTGCTGGCTGCGGCATTACAATTATTGTTTCGCCAGCGCGCAATACGGCTGCTTCGCGTCGGGCAATATAAATACCAGAAGCAAAAATTATTGCAGCGCCAACCCAGGTAAGCATGTCTGAAACTTCGCCAAACATAAAAAACGCCATAATTGCAACTGCTGGTAATTGAATAAAACCAAACGGCATAACGTATGATGCGTCCGATGCAATAAATGCACGGTTTATCGCCAAATGTGCAATGGTTGCAACTGCGCCCAGCATTGCCAGCCAAGCCCAAGTTTCACCAACTGGCCATTGCCAGACATAAATTGCCGGAGGCAAAGAAAACAAAGTCATAAATAACCCCATCCACAAAACCATAGCATTGGGCTGCTCAGTCCGGGCCAGTGATTTATTAGACAATAGCGCAAATGCAATTAACGCGGCCCCGCCAAGGGCGACCAGTTCTGAGCTACCAATAGAATATATGCCGGGGCGTAAAATTACCAATGCGCCAATAAAGCCGATGATAGTAGCGCCCCACCTGCGGGCGCGGACTTTTTCGCGCAATATCAATGCAGCCCCAATAGTTGCAAACAATGGAGCGGTAAAACCAAGTGCGGTTACTTTTGCTACTGGCAATAAACTAAGGGCGGTAAACCACGTTAACATGGCGGCAATACCAAAAAGCGAGCGCCTAATATGTGCGCCGATGCGTTTGGTTTTCATCACTGCCAATCCACTAAACACAAGCCAAGGCAACATAAAAACAAACTGACCAAAATTACGAAAGAAAGCAATTTCAAATGGGTGCAAATCTTTCGAAATATGGCGCACCAACACGTTGATTGTCCCCAACATGGTTGAGGCAATAATCATCCACAGTGCACCGCGCACCGGCGCTGGCAAAAGATTGAATTTTTGTTGGGCGCGTTTCATCGCCAGAGACTAATTGGCAAACCGCCTCGTGC
>JAOUJU010000146.1 GCA_029883045.1 Rhodospirillaceae bacterium | reverse complement strand
GCGCTTTTGGTCAATGGTTACCATTTCCAAATTAGTGCCCAATTTAATAGTACCGCTATCTGGCGCTAAGGCGCCCGTTAGCAGGTTAAGCAAAGTTGTTTTGCCTGCACCATTGGGCCCGACAATGGCCAAGCGGTCGCCACGCAACATACGCAAATTAAGATTGTTTATAATTTGTGGCCCACCATAAGATTTATTTACGCCAACAGCTTCGGCTACTAACTTGCCCGAGGTGCGGCTTTCGCTTGTAGTTAGCTGTGCGCTGCCAGTTGTAGCGCGTTGTTCGCTGCGTTGTTTGCGTAAATCTTTTAGCGCGCGCAATCGACCTTGGTTGCGTTTGCGTCTAGCGGTAACGCCCTTGCGCATCCATTCGGTTTCACGAATAATTTTACGGTCTAGCTTGTGGCGTTCGGTTATCTGTTGTTCTAAAATACCATCGCGCCATTCTTCAAACCCGGCAAAGCCTTGATCAAACCTGCGGGTTGCACCTTGATAAATCCAAAGCGTGGAACGGGTTAAGTTTTCTAAAAAGCGCCTATCATGGCTTATAAGAACAATTGCCGAGCGAACGGATTTAAGCTCAGTTTCCAGCCATTCAATGACATTTAAATCTAGGTGATTGGTTGGCTCATCCAGCAATAATATATCAGGTTCGGCAACTAAAACACGGGCTAATGCCGCGCGCCGGGCCTCGCCACCTGATAAATGTTCGGGGTTTTCATTACCGCTTAAGCCCAACTCGCTTAATAGGTATTGCGGGCGATAATGTTCGGCGCTGGCGTCCATTCCACCTTCGACATAATCCAAGGTAGTGGCATAACCGCTTAGGTCTGGTTCTTGTGGCAGGTAGCGAACTGAAGTCCCCGGTTGCACGAACCGTTCGCCATCATCGGCTTCAATAATTCCAGCAGCAATTTTCAACAGTGTTGATTTGCCCGAACCATTGCGCCCAACCAAACACAACCGTTCACCAGCAGATAGCGAAAATTCAGCGCTTTCCAGCAATGGAGTACCACCAAAGGTAAGTTCAATATTGCGCAGTATGAGCAAAGGAGGGGCCATGGCCACTATGTACAGATGCACGCGCGCGAAAGCAAGAACAACTAGGGCAATATGGCTCAATATTAAATTGGCTTAAATTGGAAATTGCGGTTCTTTGTCGCCCGGTTTCCATGGCGGAAATTTTTGCATTATATGTTTAAATAAATCCGAGCTTAAGTGCGCTTGTAGCCATTTTTGTAAATGGTTTAGCGGTTGGCCATCAAACCAATCATTATCGGTATTAGCAAACTGGCGAACAAACGGAAAAATAGCAAAATCAGCTAAACAGGGGCGCCCGCCAAATAAATTTTCATCTTCGTCCAAGCGAGTATTTAAGCTGATTAAAAATTCGTATGCCTTACCGCGGTGATGTTGTGGGTCGGTATCTGCACCATAACGGTTTGCATATTTATAACGATCAAGATGGTGTTTAAAAGGGCCGTCATTAATAGCAATTAATTCCATCATATCGTGGGCGTAACCAATTTCAGGAACCAGCCATTGCTGTGGATCGTTAATGCCCAATGCCCAAGTGGCAATATCCAGACTTTCGTCCAGCACCTGCCCATTTGGTAGCTCAAGTACCGGAACGGTGGCCTTGGGTGATATGGATATCATTTCAGCTGGTTTGTTGCGCAAAACAATTTCGCGGTGGCGGTATGGTTGCGCGCTAACCGCTAGCGCCATTCGTGCACGCATGGCATATGGGCAGCGCACAAATGAATAAAAAACCGGAAGAGTTGCAGGCATTAAGCATCCAGCAATTTTTTAAATACACCGTTTGGTAATTCTGCGCTACGTGATGGATGAATATAAAAATAATCATACCATGGACGGTTTGGCACCAGTTCGCGGGTTTCAGAAATTATTCCATTTTTTAAAACAAACATTTTGTAACCAAGATCAAAAAAGAAATCCAAAACATCTTGTGGGTTTATTTTAAAATCATCACGCAACGCAACCGGATGTATTTCAATTAAAAAACTGGGCAGATCGCGCGCAATGGTTTCGCGCCCACCTAAAAGAATTGCCATTTCGCTGCCTTCGGTATCACAGCGAATAAAATCAACTTTATTAATTTTAAAATCAGACACCATTCCATCCATAGTGCGTGTTTTAACTTTTTCGATTTTTACATTTTCAGCTTTAGATGTTTCGTCTTTATCTTTTGAAATATGGGAAAAAGAATGCCCAACGCGGCCACTGGTTTTAATGGGAATTACCAATTCAAGTTCACCGTCGGAGCTATGCAACGCCATATTATGGGCGTGAACATTTTTTAAGCCGTGCATGGAATTTAGCGTGGTGAATACATCAAACGTATAGCTGGATGGTTCAAACGCATAAATGACGCCGTTTTTTAAAATACGCGACATATAATATGAATGGCGCCCATCAGATGCCCCAATATGCAGGCAGGTATCATTAGGGTTCAACAATGCGTCTAAAAATGGTGTTTCTGGCTCAAACTTTCGCCCCAATATATTGCGAAGGTAAATGCGAATAATATGGAAAAGTTTTCTCATTTTTCTGACACTTACTCTTTTGCTGTTTGGCCCACTTATTATTGAGGCCGTTAAATACGACAAATTATAAGGGTTGGCAATCACACATCATCTGGCATATGCGAGTTTTCGGTGCTATATGGTGGCTATGAAAGAAAATAATACTGTAACCCCGGCTACGCCCTATATCCGCCCGCCCGATCATCGCGCCGAATTGTTGATGCCAGCTGGGTCATTGGTAAAGCTGAAAACCGCGGTGCTTTATGGTGCCGACGCGGTTTATGCCGGCACGCCCGATTTATCATTGCGTACGCAGTCTGATTTTTCGTTGGAAGATTTGCTTGAAGGGGTGCGTTTTGCTCATGAACATGGGGTGCGTATTTATTTGACGCTTAATCTTTTTACCCATAACCGCGATATTGAAAAACTGCCGGAATTCGTAAAAACCGTGCGCCGGGTAAAACCCGACGGCGTAATTGTATCAGACCAAGGGGTGTTCCATTACCTGCGCGAACACGCACCTGAAATTGATTTACATGTTTCAACCCAAGCTAATGCTTGTTCGTGGCTAACGGTTGAAAGCTGGAAAAAACAAGGGGCCAAATTATGTGTGTTGGCGCGCGAAGTTAGCTTTGCCGAATTAACTGAAATTCGTAGCCACTGCCCAGATATAAAATTAGAAGCATTTGTTCATGGCGCCATGTGCATGACCTATTCTGGGCGTTGTTTACTTTCAAACTATTTGGCCGAACGGGGTGCCAACCAAGGCAACTGCGCGCAAAGCTGCAGGTGGAGCTATAAAGTATTAGCCCGTAAAAAAAATGGCGACGAAGTAGAAATAACCCCTGACAATAAAGATGATTTTGATTTTTATTTAGAAGAAGAATATCGCCAAGGCGAATTGATGAAAATCGAAGAAGACGATCGTGGTTCATACATATTAAATGCCAAAGATTTATGCCTGATGGGCAAGCTAGATGATTATTTAGCCTTAGGGATTGATAGCCTGAAAATAGAAGGGCGCAATAAATCTGAATATTACGCCGCCGTTACTGCGCATGCCTACCGTCAAGCGATTGATGGATGGTATGAAAACCCAGAAACCTGGTCGGCTGAACCATACCTACGCGAGATTTATACCTTACAAAACCGTGGGTATTCCTTGGGTTTTCATGAAGGGCGCATTACTAACATCGCACATAACTATGACCGCAGCGCAACAGTTGGCGGTTGGTTATTTGCCGGATCAATTTCGCGTTGGGATGGTGATGATATTATATTCACCCCACGTAACGGGTTAAAGGCTGGCTCGGTTATTGAATTTCTATCACCCAAACAGTTGGAGCCCATACGTTTGCGAATGTATGAATTTACTAACGCTGCCAGTGGCGTGGTATCTGAAAGCGCCAACCCCGGAACTGGTGAAAAAAATGCAATCCGTATTAATGCTAACGTATTTCACAACGAAGATTTAGACCGTATAAAAGAATTGTTGCCAGCCCTAACCGTTGGCCGGACCGAAGCGATTTTAAATCAAGACCAACAAGATCTATTACAGGGCAATTTAATTGCCATGGATGTTGAGCGTGGATTGCGCGAAAGTGGCGACGCGCGACCTACCTTGAAAGGTCGCGCCCATACAGGCAAAACCCCAGCCCAAGGGTTAGACAGTTGCTGCGGGTTGGGTTGTAATGGTTGCTCGATGTTTTGGCACGATGAAAAATATGCCAAGGCGCGCGAAACGCTAAAATCTAAAAAAATTGGCGAGAAATTAAAAGTTAGCTAAACTCATATATCTTAGGGTTTAGGCCTTAGGTCTTAAGCCTTAGGTCTTAGTTTTTTAATTGATGCATCTCATCAATAAAAACCAATACATCGCCAACCATATTTGTGCATGCATCTGGTGTTTCGCACGCTGAGCAATTACCAGCGGCAAACGAAAGCGCGTTGCTTAGGCAGATAGATTTTCGAAAAATATCATAAGGAAAATTGTCATCCCGCCCATTGCCCATATCGGGGGGTATAGGGGCGGCCCCATTAGTTTGCGCCTTGATAGGCAAGGGGTGATCTGGTTGGGATGACAGTTTTTTCATATTGTTATACGCACAATTAAAAGTGTTCTAGTTATGTAAAAACACTTTATACGGGTACAGGCTGAGGTCAAGCATTAAATACACGTTTGACGTGTGTCAAAAAAAAGATATTATTAACAATAAGTTAGATATCAGATTCCGGGGCGCTGGTTAGCTGGACAAAAATGTCCTCTAGCTCTGGCTCCTTGGTGGCGATTTCAGCAAACCTCAGTCCGGCATCTTGTACCGCGCGGACTATTTCCCCTGAGCGCACCTTTGATGGCTGGTAATTGAACTC
>JAOUJU010000147.1 GCA_029883045.1 Rhodospirillaceae bacterium | reverse complement strand
AATTGTTGGCCTTTCAATTGGTGCGGTATCTGAAGCATTGGCATTAGCCAAACATATGGGGGTTGATCCGGCCAAAGTGCGCGAAGCATTACAAGGTGGTTTTGCCGATAGCCGCATTTTAGAAGTTCACGGCCAGCGTATGATTGATGGCACGTTCAAGCCCGGCGGTAAATGCACCACGCAGCGCAAAGATATGGACCAAGCATTAAAACTAGCGGCAGGAATTGGGCTTGATCTACCAGCTACTGCGCTATCGCGCGACCTTTATGACAAAGCTATTGAAAAAGGGTTGGGCGATTTGGATCATTCAGGGCTATTTAAATTAATAGATGGGCAGGTGTAATGACGCTTACGCTGATCAAACAAGCGTTTGGTTTTTTCCGCCGTGTTTGGGTGGTGGAATTAATTTATGTAGCAGTATGGTCAGCGTTTATGTTTTGGCTTTCAAACCCTATTAAGCCCGGAACAATAACTGATCTTAACGTTGATGCCTATGTCAGGCTGGAAAGAATATATCAATGGTTAAATGGCGGTGATTGGTTTGAAAAAATATTATTACGGGTTGGAGCAAGCGATCATCTTGTTTTGCATTGGACCAGACCGCTTGATTTATTAGTAGCGCCGTTTGCAATCGCGCTTGAACCAATGTTTGGTTTACATGACGCGGTTTATTTGGCCGGGCCATTGCTTAGCCTGCCTGTTGGAATAATATTTTTTGCCATGGCTGCCAAACTGCCAGTCATATGTGGTGAACGCCAGCCGGTCATGCTGGAGCGAGCCGCAATTTTTGTTTTTTTGATACCGCATTTTCTTTCAATATTGTTGCCGCAAAACTGGCCTGATCATCACGGGCTGCTTTTGTTGCTATTCTTGGCGTCGCTGTTGAGCACACATAAAATGATAGAAGGAAATAAACTTGGCGCTTGGGCGCTTGGGTTAATTTTGGCGCTGGGTGTGTGGGTAAGCGTGGAAAGCATTATTGGTGTGCTGGCAATTAATGCTGGTTTGGGGTTGTTATGGGTTTCAGGACTTGAAAAAAATACAGCAAAAATGGCACTGCGTGCTGCCTTGGGTATGTTTGGCGGTATCGCGTTGGCGTTAGTTCTAGAATTTGGTACCAGCACCCCAAACTTTGCCCTTGATCGGATTTCAGCATTTTATTTGGCTTTGGCAGGCGGTATCGCAATTGTTTGGCTGGTCGCCAGTTCAGGCGAAAGCAAGTTGGCTAATTTCAAATCAAGAATTATCAGCGGAGCAACGCTCACAATTGCTATCGCTATTGCGCTATTTTTAATTCGCCCAGAATTAATTCATGGTCCGATGGCAGATGCTGATAAATGGTTTATGCGTGTTTGGGGCGGTGCTTTTGGTGATGGTTTTATGTTTGGAACGGCGAGCGTTTATTTAATTGTTAGCGCTGGTTTTGCTAGCGCCGTTTATATGGCGCTTAGGGAAAAAAAGCAGCGTATTGCCAGCCTATTATTTTTGCCGGGCATGGCAATATTTACGGCATTGGTATTTTTTAATTCTCCTCGGTGGTCAACGTATGCCGAAATTATTTCGGTTATTTTTATTATTCCAGTGTTTGCCAGGTTATATCGCTACATGGAAAAACAAAACGCGATCAGATGGAAAATTTTAATGGTATCGTCCATCGTTTTGTTATTTTTTACAGCCAGTTTAGATGCTTTTATCAGATGGGCCCGATTGCCAGCATTTGTCACGCAGTACTATATGCCGCCAGCCCTTAGAACAGTCAATTTACAAACACCCGAACCAGCAGACCAACTGGTTGCGCCAAACAAGATTGATTATGAAATAAACAAACAAGGGGTTCTGGCCAAGCGTTGTGATCTTGAAAAATTATTACAACAAATAAATAAATATGCTGGCACTAAAGAGCTGGTAATAATGGCCCATCCACAAATTACCCCGGCTATATTATTTCATTCCCGCCATAGGGTTGCATCAGTTCCAATCCATCCTGACGGTCCAGCGGTGCAAAAAACCTTTGACGCGATTACCACAACAAACGCAGCTTTTCCAAGCGGAACTGGGGCCGATGTTTTGATGCTTTGTTTTTATGGAAAAGATAAAATTTTTTATGGGCAAAACCCTGATAGCCTGTATGTGCGTTTATCGCAGGGCAGCAAGGTAGCAGGGTTAGAACAGATCGCGCAAAGCGGTGAAAGCTACAAGTTATATAAAATTATAAACCCATGAATTGGTTTATCTTAGATAAAAAAAGGGCCGCACAGTTTGTGCGACCCTTTTTGTTTTAGGTTGGTACGGTTGGTGAATAAGCTTAGAAGCCCATTCCACCCATGCCGCCCATTCCACCCATGCCGCCCATATCGGGCATGCCGCCACCGGCACCGCCGCCTTCGCCTTTAGGCTCAGGTTTATCGGCAACCATGGCTTCAGTAGTGATAAGCAGACCAGCAACAGATGCCGCATCTTGCAGTGCAGTACGCACAACCTTGGTCGGGTCAATAATGCCAGCCTTAACTAGGTTGACGTATTTTCCGGTCTGGGCGTTAAAGCCATGATCGGAATCTTTGCCTTCAAGGACCTTGCCGGAAATAACTGCACCGTCATGGCCTGCGTTTTCAGCAATCTGGCGAACTGGGGCCTGAATGGCGCGACGAATAATATCGATGCCCACATCCTGATCAGAGTTCTCACCTTTAAGTTTTGCTAGCGACTTAGTTGCGAACAGCAACGCGGTACCGCCACCTGAAACAACGCCTTCTTCGACAGCTGCGCGGGTTGCGTGAAGTGCATCGTCAACGCGGTCTTTGCGTTCTTTCACTTCAACTTCAGAACCGCCACCAACGTGAATAACAGCAACACCACCCGCCATTTTGGCTAGGCGTTCTTGCAGTTTTTCTTTGTCATAATCGGAAGATGTTTCTTCGATTTGTGCACGGATCTGGTTGCAACGGGCTTGGATGTCTTTCTTGCCGCCAGCACCATCAATTACGGTGGTGTCGTCTTTGGTAACAAGAACGCGCTTGCTGGTACCAAGCATATCAAGAGTAACATTTTCAAGCTTAATGCCTAGGTCTTCAGAAATAACCGTGCCTTTGGTCAAGATAGCAATATCTTGAAGCATGGCTTTGCGCCGTTCGCCGAAACCAGGTGCCTTCACGGCAGCAACCTTAAGGCCGCCACGCAGTTTGTTAACAACCAATGTGGCCAATGCTTCGCCTTCGATGTCTTCGGCAATAATAAGCAATGGACGGGTCGATTGAACAACGGTTTCCAAAACTGGCAGCAATGGCTGTAGTGATGAAAGTTTTGATTCGTGGATAAGAATGTACGGGTTTTCGAATTCTACCGTCATTTTATCAGCGTTGGTTACGAAATAAGGCGAGGTATAACCACGGTCAAACTGCATGCCTTCAACAACATCCAATTCAGTGGCGATGCCTTTGGCTTCTTCTACCGTAATAACACCTTCGTTGCCGACACGTTCCATAGCTTCGGCAATCATTTTGCCGATTTCTTTTTCGCCGTTAGCAGAAATGGTGCCAACCTGTGCCACTTCGGCTGAGGTCTTTACCTTTTTCGAACGTTTTTGCACATCATCAATAACAGCTTCAACCGCAAGGTCGATGCCGCGTTTAAGGTCCATTGGGTTCATTCCGGCAGCAACAGCTTTTACGCCTTCGCGAACGATTGCTTGGGCCAAAACAGTTGCGGTTGTTGTACCGTCACCGGCTTCGTCGTTGGTGCGCGAAGCTACTTGTTTAACCATCTGTGCGCCCATGTTTTCGAACTTGTCAGATAGTTCAATTTCTTTGGCAACCGAAACACCATCTTTGGTGATACGTGGTGCGCCAAAAGATTTATCAAGCACAACATTACGGCCTTTAGGACCTAAGGTAACTTTTACCGCGTTGGCAAGGGTATCAACACCCTTGAGCATACGGTTACGGGCATCTGACCCGAATTTTACTTCTTTAGCAGACATTGATCATGGATCCTTTCGCTAAATCATGAATTAATTAATTTTTAAAACAGGCTTTAAAAAGAATAATTATTTCTTTTTAGATTTTTTACCTGCTTCGATTACGCCAAGGATGTCGGATTCCTTCATAATGATAAGGTCTTCGCCATCAACTTTTACTTCGTTACCTGACCATTTGCCGAACAGAACATGCTCGCCAACTTTTACGTCAAGGGGAACGATTTTTCCGTCTTCGTTTTTAGCTCCGTTGCCGGCAGCGACGATTACGCCTTCGGATGGTTTTTCCTGCGCGGTGTCAGGTAGGATAATGCCACCGGCGGTCTTTTCGTCCTGTTCGACGCGACGCACCAGCACACGATCATGCAAAGGCCTGAGGCTCATGTGGTTAGCTCCTAGAAGTTGTTGAAACAATTAAATTTAAGGGGCGATTGTTAGCACTCCTGCCCCACGAGTGCTAGCGATTTAAGGTTGTTGTGGCCCCCTGTCAAGCCCCGGGCGTGGCTTTAGGTATAAATTACAATAATAATTAGGGTTTTTTTGGCTATTTAGCCTTTGCTAGGTCGCGGGAATTCCACATAACTAGGTATTTGCCCCGATAAGGGAAAAGGGCAACGGGTTCGGGCTTGATCTCGTTAATCCGCACCACATCAATGACAATACCGTCGGGGTTAGTTTTTGCCCAGTTTTTGGCATCTGTAAAAGAATTAAGGGTAATTAGTGGCTTTTCTAACCTTCCAAGAAAATGAAATTCTCCATTGTACTTACCAATCCAGGCCACCTGCTTGCCCTGATCTTGCCAATCAAAAATCAAACGTGCCGGAAGGGATAGGTCGTAGGCATGCTTTAACGCCGGGGCTGCGGTCATATGGGTTAAAACAATAAGTGTGCCTGCCATCATGGCAATGATGCGGGCTTCGAAGCGTATATCGTTTAATGAAATTAA
>JAOUJU010000148.1 GCA_029883045.1 Rhodospirillaceae bacterium | reverse complement strand
AACATGAGCGCGGGAAGTTAACCGTTAGCCCGGGGTTAGTTTTCCCGCGCTTTACCTCAAACGAATGAACCCGGTTAAACCACACCCCGTCGGGGTCTTTGGCATATGGGTTTTTATCGGTCAATGGCGCCATGTGCCCACCAGTGTTCCACTGTTTGCAGTTGGTGGCACAGGCATGGCAACCGACGCAGGTATCAAGATCAATAACCAGACCAAGTTTTTTGTTGGTTGCATGGGGAAGGGATGTCATTTCTGCTCTCCCTTCTTGTTGCGGGTTTTGAATTCGGCACCATAACGCAAAATGTCTGGTGCTTTTTTCAGGCCAGCCGGCCTTTTGGTTTCATCGAATTGCGGCCATGTTTCAGCTGCCTCTTCTGGGTCAGCCTTTTCAATTTTTACCCGCAAATCAAACCATGCGGCTTGCCCGGTAACAGGGTCAGAATTGGAATAACGATAACCATCGCCCCGTGGCGGTAACAATTCGCTGATAACGTGGTTTAACAAGAACCCTTTTTTGCTTTCAGGCGCATCCTTATCTAGGTTCCATGCACCCGAACGTTTGCCAATTGCGTTCCATGTCCAAACCGTGTTGGGGTTAACCCCATCCATAAGTTTTACCTGCACCTTGATGCGGTTGTGTGGACTGATAACCCAAACCCAGTCTTCATCAACAATACCTTGTTTGGTTGCGGTTTCGCGGTTGATGTAAAGATAGTTCATGTTGGTTATTTGCCGGAGCCACGCATTTTGCGAACCCCACGAATGATACATGTGCATTGGGCGTTGGGTTAGTGCGTGCAATGGGTATTCATCCAAATCGGTCATGGCTTCTTCTAGTGGCTGATACCAAATTGGCAGCGGGTCAAAGTATGTTTTAATCCGTTCACGGTCTTTTTCTGGCGGCTGATGCTCACCGTGGCCTTCGCCCGCCAATTTGAACGACTGCAAAATTTCCGAATACATATGAAAAACAATTTGGGTCTTGGTTACAACACAACCTAGTTCATGCGCCCATTCCAAATAACCTTTGTTGGCCATTTTATAATATGTGTGTTCAGGCAGAAATTCATGATGCCAGAAACTTTGATTTTCAAGGTACTTTTCTAATTGGTTGGGGTTGGCCGGGCCACGGCAATCCATATGGTCGCCATCTTCATCTTGTAGACGCCATCCCGCCAACAAACCAACACCGGGTTGGCGTTCGTGGTTAGCAATATAATCTGGATAACCGCCGGGATATTTGGGTGTGCCGTCATCGTTCACTAGGCCGGGCAAGCCAAGCCGTGCACCGATGTCTAGCAATACACCTTGGAAACCACGCACGTCACGGTCGGGCTCGACTATGGGGTAACGAATGGCATCAGCCGCTGAATGCGGTGATGAAATTGGCCTATCCAACAATGAAATACAATCAAAGCGTTCTAAATAGGTTGTGTCAGGCAAAATCAGGTCGGCATAGGCAACCATTTCCGAATAATAAGCATCGGAATAAATTATGTTTGGTATTTTGTATTCACCATCTTCATCTTTGTCGGTCAACATTTCGATGACCTTTGATGTGTTCATGGATGAATTCCAGCTCATGTTGGCCATGAATAATAAAAGAGTATCAATTTTATATGGATCACCCTTCCATGCGTTATGAATAACCATATGCATCAGACCGTGGCTGGCCAGCGGGTGTTCCCAGGTGTAGGCCTTGTCAATTCGTACCGCCGAGCCGTCTTCTTTTAATAATAAATCAGCAGGTTCGGTGGGAAAACCCAACGCCATACCGGGCAAGTGGGTACCGGGTTTTATATGGTCAACCTTTCCGGTTGGTTTGTTGGTCGGTGGAATTGGTTTAGGAAACGGTGCTTTAATGCGAAAGCCACCGGGAACTTCGACCGAACCCAAAAGCATTTGCAATAAATGGATTGCACGACAGGTATGAAAACCATTTGAATGGGCTGAAATACCGCGCATGGCATGAAACGATACTGGGCGACCAACCATTTTGTCTTGTTTGCGCCCGGCCCAATCAACCCACTTAATATCAAGCTCGATTTCTTCTTCGAACGCCACGTGCGCAAGCTCAGCCGCAATGCGCCTAATGTCGTCTGCTTGCAGTCCGCATTTTTCAGCAACTGCATCGGGTGCATATTGTTCATCCAAATAGCGCTCGGCCATAATTTGAAAACTAGGAACAACCGTGCGCCCGTCAGCCAATTTGTATTCGCCTTTAAGCGCTGGCGTGGTGGTAATATCGGTTGATGCTTTTAATGCTTCGTCTTTGGTGCTCCAAATATATGGATCACCATTTTCATCGCGGGCAAACATTCCATGATCGGATGCACCGGGGTCTTGGATAACCATCCACGGGGCATTGGTGTAACGCACTAAATATTGTTGGTCGACCTTGCCGGCTTTTAACAATTCATGCATTAGCGCCATAATAAACAGGCCATCAGTTCCGGGGCGAATGCCGACCCATTCATCGGCAATGGCTGAATAACCGGTACGGATAGGGTTTACCGATACAAATTTAGCACCGCGCTTTTTTAATTTACCCAAACCAATTTTAATTGGGTTGCTGTCGTGGTCTTCGGCCATGCCGAACATCATAAAATATTTTGTCAGGCCCCAATCAGGTTCACCAAATTCCCAAAACGCCCCACCAATTGTGTAAAGCCCGGCTGCCGCCATGTTGACCGAACAAAAACCACCGTGCGCGGCATAGTTTGGCGTGCCAAACATTGATGCCCACCACCCGGTGGTTGCTTGGCTTTGATCGCGTCCGGTAAAAAATGCTAATTTTGATGGATCATCTTCACGAATTTTTTTCAACCGGGTCGTGGCTATTTCTAGCGCTTCGTCCCATTCAATTTCTTCAAATTCACCCGAACCGCGTTCGCCCACACGCTTTAACGGCTTGCTCAACCGGGCAGGTGAATAATGTTGCATTATGCCGCTGGAACCCTTGCCGCATAATACGCCCTTGTTGATTGGGTGGTTGTTATTGCCTTGAATGTATCTGACTTTGCCGTCTTTTAGATAAACCCGAATACCGCAACGGCACGCACACATATAACATGTGGTGTATTTGACCTCGTCACCCAGTGACGGGGAAAGATCAACGTTGTCTTCTTCGGCGTGGGCGTCCCTGAATTTAAACGCAGGCTTTTGCTCGACGGTCATTAATAATGTCTCCACGAAGCCCAAAATTGTGGGTCTTCGGTGTAAAGCCTGTTGGGCCTGTAAATTTGCGGCCTGTTTTTGGCTGGTTCATTAAGACCGGGTTATACCCCGGTTCTTGGCTTGGCGGGAACCACCTGAAGCGCATCCCCCTGATTATGGTATTTATATAATAAAATTATTATATAAGGGAAAGCTAAAATTACCCAAAACCCCGAAAAAAAGCCACTTTTTAACGTATATTATAAGGTTTATAGCAATTTCAAGCAGATGGAGGGTAAGGGTTTTTTGCCCTACTTATTAAGGCGTGCCTTTGTGGGTGGGCGGGGCTTGGCATTTTTGCCTCTAAGGACAGCAATGCAGCGGTATGGTTCCTTTAAAAATGAAAAAATTATTTTAGCATAAAAGGGAAATGGTGCCGGCTACAAGATTCGAACTCGTGACCCCCTGATTACAAATTCACTGGCGTTTAATAGTTTTATTTTGGCGGCTTTCCCCCGCCCGGTGGTTTGCCGCCCCCACCTGGTGGAGTTCCGCCTTGCCCCGGTGGTGTTCCGCCCGGTGGATTTCCACCACCCGGTGGTGTTCCGCCTTGCCCCGGCGGTGTTCCACCTTGTCCCGGTGGCGGCCCGCCCGGCCATGAAGGCCCGGTTGGGGGTGCTGAAACGCCAGCACCGGGTGTTGTTGAATGCGGGTGGGGAAGGGCAACTGGGTCAAACCTGTCTTCCCTGCTTTTTCTTAAAGGTGCCTCAAAACCAAGTTGAAATTTAATTCCAACCAAAATTTGTCGATCACGATTAAAGTTATCGGTTCCACCAATTATTTGGGTAAACAATGTGCGACCATAGCGCCCACCAAAACGTGGGTCATATTCTGCTTCAAAAGACAGCTGGGAATTTCTGTTTGCTTTGGTCAAACCAGTTTTAAGGGCCACAGTATCATTTAAAAACCAATTTAGGTTTACAGATGAATATAAATAACGGTCATTTATTGACCAACTTTCACCCACACTTGCACCAACTGTAAAAGAATTAAAATAATATTCCCCCTCAATGCCTATGGTGTTAATTGCATCGCCTTTATATTTTCCTACCGATCCGCCAAGTCCGATGTATCCGATATTTGCATCGCTCAAAGTTACTTTGGCGCGACCAGATGTAAGCCAATCAGCCCCAATTTTGCTTGATGTGGCGCCCGGAACAAAAAAAACGTTTTTATTAATTCTTGAATATACATCAATGCTAGCGCCCCCGGTTTTTCGGTTATCGCTATTGCCGCCAAAAACAACGCCAGTGCCCTGAAGGGGGAAAATGTGTTCTGCCTTTGCGTTGCTGTTTATGGCGAAAGCAATGAACAAGCCCAAAAAAAATGTAAGCAAATTTTTTGTAATAGATTTTGTGGCTTTGGCATTAAGCCACAATGTGCAAGGCAATGTGTTTTCCAATTATTGGGTCTCCAATAATATGCGCCCAACCCAAGTCTTTCATCCAACGATGAATTATTATTTAATAATTGGATGTTTGGGCAAATCGCTGGGCATAAAAACGCCTGAAAAACGCATTCACAAAAACATTCACAAAAAATAAGCCCTGAAATAGGGCTCATTAAATACTGGGAATTTGTGGAAAATGGTGCCGGCTACAAGATTCGAACTCGTGACCCCCTGATTACAAATCAGGTGCTCTACCAACTGAGCTAAGCCGGCCCTTAATGGAGCATACCCCGTTGTGGGGTGGCCCATT
>JAOUJU010000145.1 GCA_029883045.1 Rhodospirillaceae bacterium | reverse complement strand
TAAATGGCGGAGGGAGAGGGATTCGAACCCTCGATACGGTTTCCCGCATACACGCTTTCCAAGCGTGCGCCTTCAGCCACTCGGCCACCCCTCCGCTGAGGCTCGGGGCAGAACTTAGACCAACGCCATGCCATAGTTCAAGCAAAGTTATGGCCATATTCAATATCATAGTCGCAGGCCATTTTTGTGGTTATTATCAAAACCATGAAACGAGGATTATTTTTTATCGGCATAGGGTTTTTGGCGCTGGCGTTCATTTCTGGTGCTAGCGAAATTGCCGCCCAAGGCGTAAGCAGACAATTGCGTATGTACATGCCAATTGTTGAGGTCTGGGAGGTGCTTTCACCTGAAACCCTAGAACAGTTCCGCAACGACGGGATTAGCATTTTTGCCTCAAATTGGCGAACTGTTGAAATGTTTATGCTTTTGCCCGGATGGCTTTTGTTCGGCGTGCCGGGGATTTTTCTGGCACTTGTATTTCGCGATCGCGACGCAGGCCCAGGCGCCGATCATGAAGAGTCCATATTTTTATATGATGAACTGGCCAAGCGCGCCAACGAAGAGGGCATGAGCGAGGATTTTCACGGCGATGATGTAATGCCTTCATCCCACGTTCGCACCGAACCGGCCGGATTAGATATGGCCGATGAACACATCGAAATTGATGACGATGATTATGATGATGAAGCAAAAACACCATCAAATAACAAAGCCGATTAGCTTTTTACCATTCAGACCCAGTGCATTTTGAAACGCAATACGCGATTATTTACCTGTAGTTAAGGTTGTGTAGGCAGTAAGGCCGTTCGCCTGTTGCAAATTCTTTCCAATAAAACAACATCTTATATCTGCTTTTGATTTTTGTTCGAAGGCACTGCTTCTGGCATGGGCTATGCATCTAAAATTTCACGATAAACAAGTTTAAAAAAATAAATGGGGCAAGGACCAAACAATATGAACGAGGTAAAAATGCCCCATAAACTTCATGGCCCCAAAGCAAATTATAACAAAAACACAAAGCAACGCCTGAAAATACTTTTGGCCAATAACCTACCAACCCAGGCAAGTGCATTTGAAGAAGCGCTTAATGTGAACCCTAATTATGTTGTACGCACCACATCCGATGCACGTGAGATTGATCGGCTTTTTGCTAAATGGCATTTCGATATTTTGTTTCTTGATATGAATATGGCGCACCTGCCGGGGTCCATTGTGCTTGCGCATTTTGCTACGGCGATAAAAGCAAAGGATCTTGCCGTAATTGCCATGTGTGAACCTGATGATTTTGCCATGGTTGAGCGCGCCCTTGTTTTAGGCGCGCTTGATGCCTGCTCCATAAATATTTTACCCGCCGAAGCCCTTGGTCGGGCCCATGCAGCGGCAAGGTGGTTAAGAAAAGATAGCTATTTATATGATGGCGCGGGCAACGAAAATAAAAACGTTGATGATAAAATCAATACAAACGTCGACGTAATTAAAACAATGCCATTTTCAATGTTGGGGTAAGCCCGCCCAAGTAGCAGGGCAAGCAAGGGGGCGGACAAATTAATCATCACCCATTTTAAGGGCTTGAATAAATGCGGTTTGCGGTATTTCAACCTTGCCGAATTGGCGCATTTTCTTTTTGCCTTTTTTCTGTTTTTCCAGAAGTTTCTTTTTACGCGTAATATCGCCGCCATAACATTTAGCGGTTACGTCTTTGCGCATGGCAGAAATGGTTTCGCGCGCTATTACCTTGCCACCGATTGCCGCCTGAATTGGAATTTTAAAAAGCTGGCGCGGTATTAAATCTTTTAAGCGTTCGCATACTTGGCGTCCACGGGTTTCAGCCTGTGTGGTGTGGGCAATAAATGATAGCGCATCAACCGGTTCAGCGTTTACCAAAATTGATATTTTGGCTAGGTCGCCCGCTTTGTAGCCGGATATTTCATAATCAAAACTGGCATAACCACGCGAAATGGATTTTAGCCTGTCATAAAAATCAAACACAACTTCGTTCAACGGCAAATTATAAACCGCCATTGCCCGATTGCCGACATAGGTAAGTTCAATTTGTTCGCCCCGGCGTTCAGTGCAAAGACCTAATATCGGGCCAAGATATTCATCCGGAACCATTATGGTTGCTTTTATCCATGGTTCTTCGATGGTTTCAATTTTTACCGGGTCGGGCATATCCGCCGGGTTGTGCATATCTATATCGCTGCCATCAATCATGTGCAGTTTATATGCAACGCTGGGCGCGGTTGTTATAAGGTCCAAATTAAATTCGCGTTCAAGGCGTTCTTGAATAATTTCCAGATGCAACAACCCTAAAAAACCACAACGAAAACCTTGGCCCAATGCGGCTGAGGTTTCGGTTTCATATTCAAAGCTGGCATCATTTAAGCGCAGCTTGCCAAGGCTATCCTTCAAATCAACAAAGTCAGCGGCATCAACCGGAAATAACGCACAAAACACCACCGGGACTGATGGTTTAAAACCGGGCAACGCGGTGGCCGCTGGTTTTTTATCATCGGTGATGGTGTCGCCAACATTGGTATCGGCAACGGTTTTAATGGATGCGGTGATAAAGCCCATTTCACCGGGGCCAAGTTCAGGTACTTTTTCAACCTTGGGCGTAAACACCCCAACCTGTTCAACCTGATAGGATGCGCCGTTAGACATCATTCTAATTTTTTGGCCTTTTTTAATTGTGCCGTCTTTAACCCGGACCAAAATCATCACGCCCAAATATGAATCATACCAGCTATCAACCAACATGGCCTTTAATGGTGCGGTACTATCTCCAGTTGGTGCGGGCAGGCGCGTTACGATTGCCTCTAGCACATCTTCAATACCAATTCCGCTTTTGGCCGATGTTAAAACCGCATCAGATGCATCAATGCCGATTACGTCTTCTATTTGTTTACGTATGCGTTCGGGTTCGGCGGCTGGTAAATCAATTTTATTTAAGACCGGAACAATTTCTAGGTTGCTATCTAATGCCAAATATACGTTGGCCAAGGTTTGTGCTTCTACCCCTTGGGAAGCATCAACCACCAACAGCGCACCTTCGCACGCGGCCAATGAACGTGAAACTTCATAGGCAAAATCCACATGACCAGGGGTATCCATCAGGTTGAGCAAATATGTTTCGCCATCGCGTGCCTTGTATTTAAGGCGTACGGTTTGCGCCTTAATGGTAATACCGCGCTCGCGCTCGATATCCATAGAATCAAGAACTTGTTCTTTCATCTCGCGCGTGGTCAACCCGCCACAATGGTGGATCAGGCGATCGGCCAAGGTCGATTTGCCGTGATCGATGTGGGCAACAATTGAAAAATTGCGGATGTGTTTAAGGTCGCTCATGGGCTGGGCTTTTACCACCAAGGCGGGGGTTTGACTAGCGTCTTGTGCCTTAGGGGTGGGGCAAAACGCCAATTATGTGCGGGTGCAAATAAAACAAAACCCCATAAAGCACTATGCCCGCCAATATGGTCGGCCAGCCAATGGCAATAACGTCTAGGCGCGCGCGCCCGGTGATAATTGCCCAAAAGGGCATAAATGATGTTGGCGCACTTAGGCGCGCCCATTCAGCCTCGCCCAATTTTTGTTTTTTTCTTTTTTCAATACTAAGGGGGCCAGCCAAGCCCAGCAGGGTAAACAGGCCAAATAACAACACCGCCGCCATATCGCCGTTAATTACCATGTGTGCACCCGACCAAATAACCAAGGCGGCTAATAATGGATGGCGGGTAACGCCAACTATGGCGGGGCGCGTGGGGTCAAACGCGGTGGAACTGCGCGCAACGGACAGCGGATTGGGGTTGGTAAAAACCGCCACCAGCAAAATTGTCGCAAGCGGCATTAATAATGCGGGCAACCACAGCATAAAACCGGGCAAGACCCACAATTCGATATAGGGCGCGTTTGCATAGGCCACCCCAACCCAGCCCAACAGGCCAAGAGACATTAAAGAAAAGCCCACAATGTATGGTGCCTTGCCGATGGTTGCAATTATAGCCCGGCGCAACGGCGCGATTGCCGGCAACATATGGGCAATAATAAAAATTGCGATGGTGATTACTAGGTCAAATATTTCTGGCATTTCAATTGCTCAGTAGTGCTAATCGATTCCATGAATGCGCTTGGCCGCGGTAACTGTGCTGGCTAGTAATACCGCAATGGTCATTGGCCCGACCCCGCCGGGAACAGGGGTTATAAAACCGGCAACATTTTTTACGCCATCAAAATCCACATCACCAACCAACCGGGTTTTACCAACACCGCGTTCGGGTGCGGAGATGCGGTTCATGCCCACATCAATTACGCAGGCGCCGGGTTTTACCCAATCGGCCTTTACCATTTGTGGCTGGCCGACGGCGGCCACTAAAATGTCGGCGCGTTTACATTCATCGGCTAAATCAACCGTGCGTGAATGAGCCATGGTTACGGTGCAATTTTCACGCAGTAATAATTGCGCCATGGGTTTGCCAACAATATTAGAACGCCCCAACACCAACGCGCGCTTGCCCGAAAGGTTATTTCCCAGCGCATCTTTAATTAACATTACACAACCCAGCGGCGTACACGGCACCATGCCATCTTGGCCAGTGGACAAAAGCCCAGAATTAATTACATGAAACCCGTCAACGTCTTTGGCTGGGTTAATTGCGTTTATAACTTTATCCGCATTCATGTGTGGGGGTAACGGCAATTGCACTAAAATACCGTGAACAGCATCATCACTGTTAAGTTCCGCTACCTTGGCCAATAATTCATCTTCGCTGGCATCTGCTGGCAGGCGAAAGGTAAATGAATTCATTCCAGCGGCGATAGTTTGCTCGCCCTTGTTTTTTACGTAAACCGCTGATGCGGGGTCTTCGCCCACCAACACCACCGCTAAACCAGGAATAAGATTATGATTTTTTTTTAGTTCCGCCACGTCAGTGGTTACGCGGGCG
>JAOUJU010000144.1 GCA_029883045.1 Rhodospirillaceae bacterium | reverse complement strand
GCCATTAAATTGAATCCTTTGTTAATTGGGCGTCAGGGCGCTAGGTGGAGCATTTTGCTTTTGCTTATCATGTATTACCCTTGATTATCCTTGCCTGCAACGTCATCGGGGCCGTCATTTGGTCCGTCTTCTTTGATTTCGCTGAATTCACCCTCGATGATTGTGCCCTCAGTAAAATCGGACGAAATTATCTGCTCGGGCCCTTCGCCTAAAATATCTGGCCCCGCCCCGGGGTGGGGGCCATAGCGCGTGGTGCGGGCGGAAAAACCACGAAAATGAACGTTGGGGGCTATTTTTTCGCCTAAAAACTGGCGAAGTGGCGGAATTAAAAGCAAAAAACCCAAGGTATCGGTCAGGAAACCGGGCGTAATAAGCATCGCACCAGCAATAAACAGGGCTATTCCTTCAAATGCGGCGCCAACCGGAAACGCGCCTACGGCCATGTCGCGGTTTAATTTGTTTATTATTCCCAAACCTTGGGCGCGAACCAGCGAAAGACCAACAACGGCCGTAAGCAAAATAAGCCCAACCGTAGTCCACCCGCCAACAATACCGCCAACCTTGATAAATAAGCTTATCTCTATGAGCGGAATACCGATAAGTAAAATTAAAATAACTAAACCCAAAGCTTGCCCCTTGTCTTGCTTATGCTTATTTAAGCCCAAACCGAATTCGCGCAACCGTTGGGGCAATAATAAATATACTATAATATGCCCAGTTTAAGCGGCGAAAGCACTAAACACAGATAGCGGGGCACAGAACATCCAACTATTGCCCCATTTCAACTGCACCTTTAACCTGTTTAGTGTTATCACAACAAAAGCAGGTACCACCAGTGGAGCTTCAGAGAACCAAACATGCAGTATTTTGACATAATTCTTTTTGCCGTGATTGCGGTTTTTCTTGCCCTAAGGCTTCGTTCAATGCTTGGCGGGCGCGATGGCTTTGACGGCAATAGCGATGACAATAATAAATCTAATTGGCCTAACCGAGATTCAGATTTTGGCGATGGCAGCGCGCGCGAAGACAATGATGATAATGTAATTCGTTTGCCCGAAAGCCGCGCCGATGTAACGCCTGCGGTGGATATTGATATACCCAACCCAAGCGAGGCCGATGCCTTTGATGCAGGCCCACTTAAAGATGGCATCAACGCGGTACTTGCGGCCGATCCCGGGTTTAAAGTGCGCGAATTTATTGATGGTTCAAAAATGGCCTTTGAAATGATTCTTTCGTTTTATTCCGAAGGAAACGAAAAAGCCCTAAAGCCGTTATTAAGCGCAGAAGTATTTGCAGATTTTTCCCATGCTATTCGCGAACGCGAAGAAAAAAACCAAACCTTAGAAGAAACCCTTGTTGGCATTAGTGTTGCCCAATTGGTTGAGGCCTACATGGAAGATCGCGATGCATTCATAACGGTAAAATTTGAAAGCGAACAAATCAGCGCCCTGCGTGACGAAGACGGCACAGTAATCGAGGGTGACCCTAGCCGGGTCGAAAAGGCAACGGATTTTTGGACATTTTCCCGCAACACCCGTTCACGTGATCCCAACTGGATATTGGTTGCAACCGGTACGCTCGATTAGTTTGCTATTAAAATCTTTTAAACCTTGGCCGTATGCAGCGGGCCGTAAGCGGGGAAAAACAGGTGGTGATAAAAACTACTGATAAATTACCCTTAAACGTTTTTCGCTATATTGGTGCGGGTGCGCTGCTTTTGTTGTTGGCCGCGTGCGCACCACCAAAATTTTTAAGCAAACCAAAAATTCCTGACACGATAATTCCTGAAAAAGAAGCTCAAGTTAAATTACAACCGTGGACTTTTTCTGCTCTTTACGGCTGGAATGATGATGATAGGCGCGACACCTTAAGCGCATTTGTTTTATCGTGTGGACGAATAAAAAAAATGTCACCTAGCGCACCGGTTGCGGCAAGTGCACGCATAACCGGTGGCACCGCAGCTGATTGGGTCGGCGCATGTGGGGCGGCGGAAAAAATAAATAACCCCAGCATAAATGATGCCCGGCAATTTTTTGAAAGCTGGTTTACCCCCTATCTGGTGGCCGACAAACAAAACCCCGATGGGCTGTTTACCGGATACTTCGAGCCGGAACTTGTAGGCGCACTTGAAAAAAGCGACATTTTTCAAACCCCGCTTTATGCCAAACCCGATGATTTAATAAGCGCAACATTGGGCGATTTTGATGAAGAATTAGCCGGCAATACAATTTGGGGCCGGGTTGAAAACGGAAAATTAAAACCCTACGCCCGGCGCAAGGAAATTGAAGATGGAACATCTGGGGTAAAGCTAAAACCCCTTGCGTGGGTTGCAGATCCGGTTGAAGCATTTTTCTTGCATGTGCAGGGCTCGGGCCGGGTTCGCCTTGGCGATGGCACAATTTTACGCCTTGGGTTTGCCGGAAAAAACGGGCGCAAATATAAATCCATCGGGCGGGTATTGATTGATCGGGGCGAAATCCCGGCTGATCGCCTTACCATGGATTCAATTTCTGATTGGGTCAAACAACACCCTACTGAGGGGCGCGAACTGATACAGCAAAACCCATCGTTTGTTTTTTTCAGAAAACTTGATGGCCCCGGCCCCATTGGGGCAGCGGGCGTTGCCCTAACGCCGGGAAGATCACTTGCCATTGATCGGCGGTTTTTACCATTGGGTGCGCCCATTTGGGTTGAAACCATAGATCCATTAAACAGCAAAAAACCGTTTAACCGTTTGATGATAACCCAAGATACCGGTGGTGCAATCAAGGGCGTGGTTAGGGGCGACATATTTTTTGGAGCAGGAGCTGACGCCAGAAAAATGGCCGGCAACATGAAACGCACGGGCAAATATTTTATTTTATTACCGACATCGCTTTTGCCACAAGGCTAGCCTAACAAAATAACTAGCAAAAAAATAAGGGTCGAAATGCTGCCTGAAAATAAAACCGTTGCTCTTTTTGTTACCTGTTTGGTTGATGCCATGCGCCCAAACATTGGTTTTGCCGCCATTAAATTACTAAGTGATATTGGTGCAGACGTTATTGTGCCAGATGGGCAAACCTGTTGCGGCCAGCCAGCGCTTAATTCAGGCGCACTGGATGATGCCAGAAAAGTTGCCCGCACACTAATAGATGCGTTTGTTGGTTATGATTATGTGGTTACCCCATCGGGGTCATGTGCCGGAACGGTGGTGGCGCACTACCCCGAGCTTTTCAAAGATGATAAAAAATATAAACCCCTAGCTGAAAATTTGGCTAAGCGTACCCATGAGCTAACTACATTTTTGACAGACATCGGCGGATGGAACAAAAATGACGTTAGCTATAATGGTGATTGTGCATATCACGATTCATGTTCGGGCTTGCGTGAAATGGGCATCAAAGAGCAGCCACGTAAATTATTGCAAAATGTTTCTGGCCTTAATTTAAAAGAATTGGCCGAGGCCGGAACCTGTTGCGGTTTTGGCGGGCTTTTTTCTGTAAAGCTGGGCGAGGTTTCAACCGCCATAGTTGATAAAAAATCTGACGACATTATTGCGACCAAGGCCGACACCCTGTTGGGTGGCGATCTTGGTTGTCTAATAAATATGGCGGGCAGGCTTTCGCGTCGTGGTGAAAACATAAAAGTTTATCACGTTGCCGAAGTATTGGCCGGAATGGCAAACGTTGCCCCAATCGGCGGGGGTGAAAAATAATGTCAGACACGCCCAATAGCCTTTTTACCTATGATAAACCGACTTGCCATAATTTTAGTGAAAACGCGCACGACGCCTTGCAGGATAAAAATTTGCAAACCCAACTTTCGCGCATCACGCGCGAAGGGTTCCAACAAAAACGCAAAAATGCAATGGACCGTTTGGATGAATTTGATATTTTGCGCGACCGGGCGCAGGAAATTAAAACTGACGTTTTAAAAAACCTTGATGCGTATCTGGAAATATTTGAACAAAATGTAATTGCCGCAGGTGGCCATGTGCATTGGGCCGCCAGCGCAAACGATGCACGCGAAATTATTTTAAAAATTTGCCAAGACAATAATGCCAAAACCGTTACCAAGGGAAAATCCATGGTATCGGAAGAAATCGGGTTAAATCATTATTTGGAAAAACATGCAATTCATGCGGTTGAAACCGACCTTGGTGAATATATTTTGCAACTTCGGGGTGAACCGCCCAGCCATATAATTGCGCCAGCGTTTCATATTGCGAAATCCGAAGTCGAAGATGTTTTCCGCCACTACCACACAAAACTTGATGCCACGCGCGATATATCACAGCCCAAACAATTATTAAATGAAGCGCGGGAAATTTTGCGCGATGATTTTATTAATGCCGACGTCGGCATTACTGGCGCTAACATGTTAATTGCCGAAAGCGGAACAGCGCTTATTGTAACTAACGAAGGCAACGGCGATCTTACCCAATCGTTGCCGCCAGTTCACATTGCGCTTAGTAGTATTGAAAAAATTGTTCCAACATTAGAAGACGCCGCAACCTTGTTGCGGGTCTTGGCGCGTTCGGCCACGGGCCAAGACATAACCGTTTACACAACTTTTTTCACTGGGGCAAAACGCACGGCCGATCTTGACGGACCGAAAGAATTTCATTTGGTGTTGCTTGATAATGGGCGCTCAACCACATTGGCCAGTGAATTTTCAGAAGCCCTTCGTTGTATTCGCTGCGGGGCGTGCATGAACCATTGCCCGGTGTTTGGTGCGGTCGGTGGGCACGCTTATGGCTGGGTTTACCCCGGGCCAATCGGTTCGGTCATTACACCATTGATGGTGGGGATAGATGAAGCCCACGCCCTGCCTGATGCATCAACGTTATGTGGGCGCTGCGAAGCAGTTTGCCCGGTGCGTATACCGCTGCCCAAACTTTTGCGCCGCCATCGGGTTCGTGCATTTAATGCGGGCAAGCAAAGCTTACTTGCGACCATCGGCCTTGGGGCATGGGCCTTTGTTGCCACGCGACCAAAAC
>JAOUJU010000143.1 GCA_029883045.1 Rhodospirillaceae bacterium | reverse complement strand
GATTCCTTCCTGTTGGGCCACCTGATACTTGAATCAGGTTTTAGGCCTAATTATATAGTCGGCGTTTGGCGCGGTGGAACGCCAGTTGGTATTGCAGTGCAGGAATTGATGGAATACCACAATGTTCCAACCGATCACATTTCCATTAGAACGTCATCGTACGAAGGAATTGAAAAACAAAGCGATATAATTCGTGTTCACGGTTTGCACTATATAATTGAAAATGTTAATGCCGATGATCGCTTGTTAATTGTTGATGATGTATTTGATTCCGGACGTAGCCTTGATGCCATAATAAATACAATAAAAGAACTTTCCCGGCGCAACACACCCGAAACCATAAAAGTCGCTACGGTTTATTACAAACCGTCCAAAAGCAAAGTTGACTTTGTTCCGGATTATTATATCCACCAAACCGATAAATGGCTGGTTTTTCCCCATGAATTACAGGGTCTAAGCGAGGATGAAATCCGCGCCAATAAACCCGCAGCACTGAAATAAATTTAAAAATAATTATTAGCATTACTGGCGCTATCGGTTAAAATACTTTAAAACCTCCCCTCAAGTAATCATCAATAAATTTGGTGGTAAGAAAAATATTTCGCAAAAATAAAATGGGGAAGTGTTAAATTATGGATATTCACGAATATCAAGCCAAAGAATTACTATCCGGTTTTGGCGTGCCAATCCCAATGGGCGGTCTTGCTAGAACGCCGGGCGAGGCGGCATACCGCGCCACCGAAATTGGTGGAGAGCGCTGGGTTGTTAAGGCGCAGGTTCATTCTGGTGCGCGCGGTAAAGCGGGCGGCATAAAACTTTGCGTTGATGAAAAACAAATATGGGACGCTGCCGAAGGAATTCTTGGCACCACATTGGTAACAACCCAAACTGGCCCACGCGGACGTGAAGTGCATTCGGTTTATGTGGAACAAGCCCACCATATTGAGCGCGAAATTTATCTTGGTTTTGTTCTTAACCGAACCACCGAGCGCATAATGGTTGTTGCGTCCAGTGCTGGCGGGATGGACATTGAAGAAATATCTGAAAAAGACCCCAATTCGGTAATTCGGGCAAATATTGAACCCGCCGTTGGTATGCAGGATTTTCAGGCCCGCAATATAGCCTTTGGTTTGGGTATTGAAGCAAAATTAATAAGCAAAGCTGTAAAGGCGATACTTGGTTGCTACCGTGCATTTCGCGACCTTGATGCAACCATGGTTGAAATAAACCCACTGGCAATAACCAAGTCTGGTTTGTTGTTGGCGCTAGATGCAAAAATGACATTTGATGATAATGCTTTTTTTCGCCGCACAGCCATTGCCGAGTTGCGTGACCGCACCCAAGAAGACCCGCGTGAAACCGTGGCCGCTGATCAGGGCCTAAGCTATGTTGGGCTTGATGGTAATATCGGCTGCATCATTAACGGGGCTGGTTTGGCCATGGCGACAATGGATATGATCAAGCTTGCGGGTGGCGAGCCTGCTAATTTTCTTGATATTGGCGGCGGGGCATCACCGGAAAGGGTGGCCAAGGCATTTTCGGTTGTGCTTTCCGATGCCAAGGTTGAAGCAATTTTAATAAATATTTTTGCCGGGATTAACCGCTGTGATTGGGTGGCCGAAGGAATTGTGCAGGCATTCAAAGAAGTGGGGGTAAAGGTTCCGTTGGTTGCACGTCTATCAGGCACCAACGTCGAACAGGGCCGCAAAATACTAAAAGATAGCGGCTTGCCGATAATAACCGCCACCACATTAGTGGAAGCTGCCGACAAAGCAGTTGCCACATTAAAATCTTAAGGGGATAAAAATGACTGTACTACTAAATGACAAAACCCCGGTAATTGTTCAGGGTATAACCGGACGAATAGGATCGTTTCATGCCAAAGAAATGGTTGAATACGGAACCAATGTGGTTGGTGGCGTGACCCCAGGCAAGGGCGGAACCACGCATGAGGGCGTTCCGATATTTAATTCGGTTGCTGAAGCGGTTAAAGCTACCGGGGCAGAGGCCAGTTGTATTTTTGTCCCACCACCTTATGCGGCCGATTCAGTTATGGAAGCGGCATCAGCCGGAATAAAATTTTGTGTAAATATTGTCGATGGTATTCCCGCGCAGGACATGATGCGGGTAAAGCGTTATCTTTCACGCTATCCGGTTGAACGTCGGATGCGTATGTGTGGGCCTAATTGCGCTGGGGTTATTTCACCGGGCAAGGCAATGATGGGAATTATGCCGGGCCATATTTATAAAGAAGGTAGAATAGGGGTGATTGGTCGCTCAGGAACACTTGGTTATGAAGCCGCTGCCCAGATGAGCGAGCTTGGTATTGGTATATCAACCAGCGTCGGTATTGGCGGTGACCCTATTAATGGCAGCTCATTTAAGGATATTTTGGAACTGTTTGAAGCCGATGATGAAACCGATGCTGTTTTAATGATTGGTGAAATTGGCGGCCCACAAGAAGCCGAAGCAGCCGAATTTGTTTCGAAAAAAATGTCAAAACCAGTTGCTGCATACATTGCCGGATTAACCGCACCCAAAGGTCGGACCATGGGTCATGCCGGGGCAATCGTTACAACGGCCGGTGAAAGCGCAGAAGAAAAAGTGGCAATGCTAAAAGATGCCGGGGTAACCGTTGCACCCAATCCTGGTGTTATGGGCACAACGGTTGCGGCAATGATTGGTGCTTAAAGTTTTTTAAACGCCATTTACTGGAATTTTTAGGTAACTGATGCCGTTTGCTTCGGGTGTCGGCATGTGCCCGGCACGCATGTTAACTTGCACTGATTGCAAAATAAGAACTGGCATATTTAGGGTTTTATCTTTTTCGCTACGCATTTTTACAAATTCGTCTTTGGAAATGTTTTTATTAATGTGAACGTTTTTGGCTTTTTGTTCGCCAACTGTTGATTCCCATGCGTATTCATCGCGACCTTCGGCCAAATAATCATGGCAGGTAAATATGCGGGTTTCATCTGGCATATCCATAATTGCGTGGATGGAATTGTAAAGAGTTTCCGCATCGCCACCGGGGAAATCACAACGTGCTGTTCCAAAATCAGGCATAAACATGGTGTCGCCAACAAATGCAGCATCGCCAAATACATAGGTTACGCAGGCCGGGGTGTGACCTGGGGTTTCCATTACCGATCCCTCGATGTTGCCAATTTTAATAACATCGCCTTTGCTTAACAGTGCATCAAACTGCGAACCGTCTGTGGCAAACTGACTGTTTTCATTAAACAGTTTTTTGAATGTTTCTTGTACCAACGGAACCTTGGCACCGATGGCAATTTTTCCGCCTAGCTTTTCTTTTATGTATGGCGCGGCGGTCAGGTGGTCGGCATGGACGTGGGTTTCTAATATCCATTCAACTTTTAAGCCCTCGGCCTGAACGTAAGAAATTACCTCGTCGGCAGACTTGGTAGTGGTGCGCCCTGATTTGGGGTCAAAATCTAAAACCGGGTCGATAATGGCTGTCGATTTTGTGGCAGAATCGCTGACCAAATAGGTTACGGTATATGTGGCCGGGTCAAAAAAGGCCTTTACAAGTGGAGAAGTCATATCGCTAATTCCTTGAAAATAAAGTATTTTTCTGAAATCACGTCTATTTTACCACATAGATGTAATTCGTGCTTGCAATATTAGATAATACTTATATATATAAATGCAACCCCCGGGAACAACATTGATGACCGGGTTGTAGCAACAATAAGTTTTACTGGAGAATTAAATAAGATGAGCATTAAACACATCGATCCCCAGACCCTAAAAAGCTGGATGGCAGAAGGCAAAGCAATTTTGGTAGACGTGCGCGAACATGGCGAAGTTGCCCGCGAACGTATCCCAGAAGCACACCACATGCCGCTTTCTAACTTCAACCCAGCCGGCCTACCTGCACATTCAGGTAAGTTTGTGGTTTATCATTGCGCCAGTGGTGGACGTACTGCCCAGTTTGGCTCTCAGCTTGCATCCGTAACCCAGGCAGCGAACGACGTGTTCCATCTGGCAGGCGGCATCATGAGCTGGAAAATGCAAGGTTACGAAACCGCTTAAATTCTTGCGTTTATAAAAAAATAAAAAACCCGCTCCTTTGTTTTAAGGGGCGGGTTTTTTGTTGTTCCACCACGCGACCATGGCATCAATATTTGCGGGTAAAATTTCTATTTCTCCGCCGGTTATTTTATCCCATTCGTTTTTATATCCTTCAGGTAGTGCAATTATGGCTGGTGTGTCGCTTGCCAGCGCTGCCATGATCTCATCGATCAATCCTTCGCCCTTAGCTTCTTGGCGGCCAAATTTTTCAATCACCACAAGATCAAAGTTTCCATTTATGGCGCGATGAATAGCGCTAGAGCATTCTGCCAGCATTGACGCATCCAACAGACAAGTTCCGGGCGTTGTGGTGGGCAGGTGGGGGGTTTTTATATTAATGCGTTTTGCAGTATCAACCTCAATCGCGTCTATTGATCCCATTTTTCCATGCTTGGTTGAGTGCATTTCTTGCACTATTCCGCCGACCGTGATTCCGCTTGCGGTGATTTTTTTTACAAAATCGGCAAACAACCCATCAACGGATTCATTGTTATTAAATAATACTGCTGCTTTTTTTCCCATCATGATGACAGCCATTTTGCGTCATCATCTAGCGTATTGCAAATAGACTTAGAAATAGGTTTTGTTGATGCAGCGATTAACCGCACGGTGTAATTTGCTGTTTTTTAATATCTATCGGCGGCAGGCCCCATTTGCCAGAATTGATACTAATCTGGGTCCAATCCATTTCACTGAATCCGCCAAGGAAATCAAGTTTAGTTATGCTGCTAAGATAACCATGACTTACGGAAAAACTTTCAATTGGTTTGGCGCTGCCAATATCATTGTCATTTGGAACAATTAATGCTGCGACTGAATATACGCTGCCTTTTTTACCAATCATTACCCTGTAAAAACATGCAGGGACAGTAACGTCCATGTCTTGCCTG
>JAOUJU010000142.1 GCA_029883045.1 Rhodospirillaceae bacterium | reverse complement strand
TTTTTTCATCGATGATGCTTTTGTTTCCCAAATTGCTGGCGGGCTATTCCGGCATGGTGGTCGAAGCGGTTGATTATTCAGCATTTTTCATCGGTACTGCCGCTATCGGGGCCATTCCCTTGGCGTTGATTGTGCTGGTGGCACGCGCCCAACGAAAGCCCGCGCTTTAACCAATTCAACCATAAGGCATTTTTTAAGGGGGTGGACTGTGGCGGGTAGCCGTGCAATAAGGTCGCCCTTTCTTAAAAACCCCTAAAACTCCCCAGAAGGCAGAAAAAATGGATATCAACAAAATCCCCACAGGCGATAATGTTCCCCACGAAGTAAACGTAATTATCGAAGTTCCCATGGGCGGCTCACCGGTCAAATATGAACTGGACAAATCATCGGGCGCCATATTCGTTGACCGTTTCTTACATACCGCCATGCATTACCCGTGCAACTATGGCTTTATACCCCACACTCTTTCCGATGATGGCGACCCGGTTGATGCCGCGGTGCTGGGCCAGCATGTTTTGACCCCGGGCGTGGTTATCCCGTCGCGACCAATTGGTGTGTTGCTAATGGAAGATGAAAGTGGAATTGATGAAAAAATTCTTTGTGTTCCGGTAGACCGTCTGCACCCATATTACGAAGACGTAAATTCGTATAAAGACGTGCGCCCGATTTTGTTGGAACAGCTGGCGCATTTTTTCAGCCATTATAAAGACCTGGAAAAGGGCAAGTGGGTTGAAATACGCGATTGGCAAGGCCCGGAAATGGCATTTGAATTAATCCGTCAAGGGATTAAGCGCGCAGCCGAAGGTAAATAATTCCACCGCGGATAGTATTTTATTTGTTCAAAATATTTTTGCGCTGAAGTTTCTTCCACTCTTTTAACAGCTCGCTCTTTCTTTTAGGGTAGGGCTCTTTAATCGTGCGCACGCTGGCTATCCTTTCGGTTTTAAAGTGGCGATAGCCTGCTCTTTTTTCGCACCACCCAACTAAAATTCTACCGTCTACAAAATAGCCTATGGCAAATGGCCATATTATTCTGGTGGTTTTCCTGCCGCTGGCATCTTCGTAGTCTATATTAATCTTGCGCTCGTTTCGTATTGCCTTGCGCAATGAGTTTAAATTTTCTCGCGACAATTTTTTTTCAGAGGGTGGCCCAACCCGAAGCGATACCATATCTGTGGGGTTGGCAATTTCGGGTGGAATAACCGCACCTATTTTTGCCAGCGCATCCATTGATGCATCGGCGAGCGGTTTATCGGCAAAGCTCGAAACCCATTTTATGCCTAGTATAAGTGCCTCTATTTCTGTTCTAGAAAACATTAATGGTGGTAAAAAAAATCCACCGCGAAGCACATATCCAACCCCTGGCTCACCCTGAATATCGGCACCCATTGCCTGAAGGTCGGCTATATCACGATAGAGGGTGCGAATGCTTATTTTTAGTTTATTGGATAAAAATTTGCCACTTACTGGCCTGCTTTGTTGGCGGAGTATCTGTAATAAAATTAATAATCTTTCAGAGCGCATTCATAAATCATACTGCCATTTTTTGGCAGATTCAAATGCTACTTATGGCGAGTTAAGTGAATTAAAAATATTTGAACAAAGACACCAAGGAAAAAAATTATGACACAGCCAAACCTGATTATTTTTTATGTCAGCGACTCTGAAAAAAGTGCGTTATTTTATGAAAAGCTTTTTGGGCTGAAGCCAAAGGCGCTATTTCCGACTTATGCAGCATTTGAATTTGATAATGGGCTACATCTCGGTCTTTGGTCGGTTGAAGCAAAAGATTTTATTTCGGGTGGTACCGGGCACAGGGGCGAAATTGCAATTATGGTAAAAGACGACAATGCCGTGCTCGACATGCATAATCGTTGGCAGAACATGGAAATATATTTTGAGCAACCACCACATAGAGCTGTTTTTGGTTTAACATTTGTCGCGCTAGATCCTGATGGGCACCGTATCCGTGTTTGCTTGCCCGATGAATAGCTTTTAGGCGCCAATCCCTAGCCCCATAAGCACCATAAATAATACCCCTGCCAGCACTGCGGCAACGGGCACCGTTATCACCCATGCCGCGGCAATGGTCCATGCGTGACCGCGCCTGACCAGCTTGCGCTTTTTGGATTTTTTCATTTTTGCTTTTATAGATTTTTTATCCATTCCATCAAATTCTACGCTCAACGATGGGGTTATGGATTCAACCGTTTTCGCGCCAGCTTCAGCGGCAGCTTCGGCGGCGGCAAGTGGCGATGGCCGTGCGCTTGCAGTTTTATCACTTAATTTTTTACTGTCGCGTTTGGCAATATATTCGCGTAAAAAACCAACCCCAAAAACACCACCAACCGCAATATGGGTTGAACTAACGGGCAAACCCAAAGCAGAAGCAATAATAACGGTAATGGCTGCTGCCAGTGCTACGCAAAATGCGCGAACCGGGTTTAGCTTGGTTATTTCTGAACCAACCGTGCGAATAAGTTTTGGTCCAAACAATAAAAGCCCAATAGAAATACCCAGCGCACCGACCAGCATTACCCACAACGGTATGCCGGCCTTGGTTACAATTTGCCCAGTTTCCGATGCTGATACTATGGCGGCCAATGGGCCAACAGCGTTAGCAACGTCATTGGCGCCGTGGGCAAACGAAAGCAGGGCTGCAGAAAATATCAGCGGAATAACAAATAACTTATTGACCGATTTTTTGCGGTTTTCCATATTTTTAGAACGCGCAATTATACGTGCGCGAACCAACGCCCAAGTGGCGCCAAACATTATGCCACCACCAATAAACATTTCTGTCCAGTTGGATTTATAAATATGTTTTATGCCTTTGTTCATCAGGTAAATGGTGAATGCACCTGCCATAACAGCAACCACAATCGGAACCCAAGTGCGTGACGCGGCAATTTTATCTTCTTTGTTAAGAACGGTAATCTTAAGCAGGTACAAAAATGCGGCTGCAATTATTCCACCCATTAGCGGCGATATAACCCAGCTTGCAGCAATTTTGCCCATGGTCGCCCAGTTAACTGCATCAAATCCGGTTGCGGCAATACCCGCACCCATTACCCCGCCAACAATTGAGTGGGTGGTTGAAACTGGTGCCCCAAGATATGTTGCAAGGTTAAGCCAAAGGGCGGCCGCCAAAAGGGCAGCCATCATTGCGGTCATAAAGGTTTGCGCATCGGGCATGAACTTTGGATCAATTATTCCGCCCTTGATGGTAGAAACCACATCACCACCAGCAATAATAGCGCCCGCACTTTCAAAAATTGCGGCAATTATAATTGCGCCCATCAAGGTTAGCGCTTTTGATCCAACCGCGGGTCCTACGTTATTGGCAACATCGTTGGCACCAATATTAAGCGCCATATAACCGCCGATAACCGCAGCACCAACAACAAATGGCGATATTCCACCAATGCCAGTTTGCATGGTGGCGAACACCCAGATGCCGACCAAAAATAAAAGCCCTAAACCGATACGGGCCATACTTTGACCCTGGGTTAGGACTGCGGATTCTATGTGGGAAATTTTCTTTAGATCTTTATCAAGCCCGGATTTGGGCTGGTATTTATTAGGTTCCATATTGAACCGTTCCTTCTGTTGTTTCTCTTTTTCTATTCCACGCCCGTATCGCCAATTTCCAGGGTTAATGCAACCCTTTTCTTTTGGTTATTTCACCTTAGGTAAAAAAAATCACAGACGTGTTGCAAAAATACAAACAATATTGGGAACTTAGATGACCCTAAAGGGCATCGTGCACGGCCATGGCAGCCATGTTAACGATGTCAGAAACGGTTGAACCCATGGGCACAATTTGTACCGGTTTGGCCAGCCCCACCAACATCGGGCCAATAACCGTACCGCTGCCCAGTTGTTGCATTAGCCCCGGTGCAACCGATGCCGCATTTAGGCTAGGCATAACTAAAATGTTGGCCGGGCCAGAAAGCCGGGTAAACGGATAGGCGCGTTTTTGTAGATCATAATTTAGCGCAACTTCGACGCTCATTTCGCCTTCGTATTCAAACGATGCTTCCATTTCATCAAGCAGCTTAACCGCACCGCGCATGGCTTCGGTGCGTTCGGGCATGGGGTTTCCAAAGTTAGAAAAAGAAACCAGTGCAACGCGAGGGTCTTGGCCCATGCGCCGCACTTGGGCGGCTGATTGGGTTGCAATTTTTGCTAATTCCCCCGCAGTGGGCATAACGTGCACGGCGGTGTCGGCCATAAATATGGTGCGCCCTTCGGCGACCAACATGGTTAGGCCAAACAATAATTCCCCATCAAGCGGGTCCATAACCCTAGATACATCTGTTAATGCCACATTGTAGTTGCGCGTTAATCCGGTGATCATGGCATCGGCGTCACCTTGGGCAACCATTGATGCACCAAACACGTTGCGGTTTTGGTTTACCAAACGTTGGCAATCACGGAACAATAGACCGTTGCGTTGTTGGCGTTCATAAAGTGCGTCGGTATAACGTTCATCGGCATCGGATAATTTTGCATTGGTTATTTCAACGCCTTCTAAAATTGGTAAACCCAGTTCGCGCATTTTATTTTTTACTTCATCTTCGCGCCCAACAAGTATGGGATAGCCATATCCAGCATTGAAAAAAGCCACCGCTGCGCGAATTGATTTTTCTTCTTCGCCTTCGGCAAACACAACGCGCCGGGGGTGCACGGCCACGTCTTCAAAAATTGCTTGTAATGATGGTGCGGTCGGGTCAAGGCGGGCTGATAGTTCATTTTTATATGCTACCATATCAATTATCGGTCTTTGTGCTACGCCCGATTCCATTGCCGCTAACGCTACAGCTGGGGGAATATGTGAAATAAGCCTAGGGTCAAACGGTGCGGGAATTATGTATTCGGGGCCATAACGCAGATGTTTATCTGAATAAGCCATGTCAACTTCATCGGGCACGTCTTCCCGCGCAAGTTTGGCAATTGCGTTAGCTGCGGCAACTTTCATTTCTTCG